>OMZX01000014.1 GCA_900315665.1 uncultured Eubacteriales bacterium | reverse complement strand
GTTATGAATGGTAACTGGATCATCCCGACCATCGAGCAGGTTAAGGAGAACTCCGGAAAGTGGGAGATCACTTCAATGCCTACATTAAGCGGCGAAGAGGGCTATGCTTCAAACGGTGGTTCTTCTCTTTACATCACATCCAACTGCAAGAATCTTGATCTTGCAAAGGATTTCCTTGCAAAGACCTTCGGCGCTGGTTCTACAGAGACCTATGATGCAGCGCTTAAGAATGGCGGTGTGATCACATGCTCTACCAAGGCTGGTCAGTCCTCCGTATATCAGGAAGGCGTAGAGTACTTCAACAATCAGCCGATCTATTCTAAGATCGTAGAGATGGGTACCCATGTAAAGGTTGTAGAGCAGAACGATTTCCACTATACATGCCGTCAGCAGGTTGCGACAGCCATCCAGAACATCATCGGCGGTGCTGATGTCGCTACAAGCCTTAAGGATGCCGAGGATCAGCTGAACTTCGCAATGGGCAACTAATTGCCACGCGTTTCTAAGCTAAAACAGTTTATACTGCTTCCGCTGAAGCTGTACATACTTATCCTACTTGTAAGAATCCGCGGAGCAAAAGCTCCGCGGATTTTTCATCGGAAGCGCTTGCCAGATGAAACCCCATGAGGCAGAAGCTTTCAGATAAGGAGTAAATAATAAACAGGATTTTCATCCGACTATACAGATGAAAGAAAGAATTTGGTTGAATTATGAATAAGAAAGAAAAAAGTGTTTTGTGGAAGCAGCATGCAGCCGGCTGGGTATTCCTGACACCGGCGACGATCCTTATTGCCTGGCTTAGCTTCTACCCGATGATCCAGGCGCTGTTTATGTCCTTTAAGACCGGCTCCAGTGCCCGTATGAAGTGGGCAAGCCCTTTCTTCTATAATTACGCAAGAATGTTTAAGGACAAGCTCTTCATCACATCGCTTAAAAATACGTTCCTGTACCTCATCGTCGAGGTGCCGATCATGTTGATTCTGGCAATCCTCCTTGCACAGATCCTGAACAACAAGGATCTTCGGTTCAAGGGACTGTTCCGTACGATGGTTTTCCTGCCGTGCGCAACCTCCCTTGTATCCTATTCCCTGATTTTTAAGTCACTGTTTGCGACCCAGGGTCTCATCAATACCATTTTTGTAAACCTCGGCATCTTCAAGGAGAACTTCAACTTCCTCGGTACGCCGTGGACGGCAAAGCTCATCATTATCATCGCTCTCATCTGGCGGTGGACCGGTTATAACATGGTTTTCTATCTTGCAGGTCTTCAGAACATCGAGTATTCCGTTTATGAAGCAGCAAAGATCGATGGTGCAAATGGCTGGCAGACCTTCTGGGGAATTACCGTTCCGCTTCTTAAGCCCGTTATCGTCATGACCTTCATCATGTCGATTAATGGTACTCTGCAGCTGTTCGATGAATCCGTCAACTTAACAGGCGGCGGTCCGGCCAACAGCACGATCACGATGTCACATTATATTTACAACAACTCGTTCGGACAGGGCGTAGCAAACTTCGGTTATGCGTCCGCACTTTCGTTCATCGTATTTATCATGGTAGCGATCCTCGCTTGGATCAATATGAAGGTAGGTGATACCCGTGACTGAGACAACTGTAAAGGTAAAGCAGAACAAATCCGCCACACAGCGGAGATTAATCCCGAGCTATATTTTTCTTGTGATATGGAGCTTCATTTCTGTATTTCCGCTCTACTGGATGATTACAGCGGCGACAAATACCTCTGTCGAGGTTGCACGAGGCAAGATTATCTTCGGCACCTATGCCGCGAAGAATTTTCAGCATCTTCTTGCTGCAGAGCCGCTCTGGAGAAACCTTGCGAACTCCTTCAAGTATTCGATCGTACAGACGGTGCTCTGCCTTCTCATCTGCTCGCTGGCCGGCTTCGGCTTCGAGCTCTACCATGATAAGGCAAAGGATAAGCTGTTCGGCATCCTTCTCCTTGCGATGATGGTGCCGCAGGTCGCGACGATGATTCCCTTGTTCCGGATGATTTCGAAGATGCATCTTCTCAATACCGTATGGGCCTTCATCCTGCCGTCCATCTCGACACCATTTATGATCATGATGTTCCGCCAGAATTCGAGAAACTTCCCGATCGACATCATGGAGGCGGCAAGACTCGACGGCCTCAATGAATTCCAGATCTTCTACCGGATGTATATGCCGGTGATGCGTTCCACTTATGCAGCAGCAGCCGTCATTACCTTCATGAACGCCTGGAACTCCTACATGTGGCCGAAGGTCGTCATGAACACGGATACCTCTGCCCAGACGATGCCGATGCTGATTGCGAACCTCGCTGCGGGCTATACCGTAGACTACGGTATGCTGATGATGGGTGTTTTGTTCTGTTCCGTACCGACGATGATCATCTTCTTCATTCTGCAGAAGCAATTTGCAGAAGGTATTACGGGTGCGGTCAAGTAATTGAATACCGGACGGTGCAACTCACCGAGGAAGGTTATGAGAAAACGCAGTTTCGTGTGGGGCTGTTCCAGGGCCCGCCTCTCGGCTACAGCCCGCGTTGACCAGCGGACGCTAAGCTCCCAGCACGGTAAAGCGTGTCGTGGTCTCGGCTACCGCCTCGGTCGGTTCGCAGCATGTGTGCCACTGGCACACGCTCACCGCTAAGCGCCGGGACGCGGGAGTACCCTGAAACAGTCCCACACGAAGCTGCGTTTTTATGCAAATTTTGCCGTGTGAGTTGCACCTGTATTTTGAAATATTTAAAAATATTTGATCGGTTGAAGAAGAGGAATAAAAATGATTAATGATAATAAATTTGATTTAAACATGTTGAAAGATCCGAAAATTTTCAAAGTGAATTGTCTCCCTGCGCACTCGGATCATGTTGTATACAGAACAGATGAAGAATTAAAAAGGGGAGAGAACAGCTTTCGGGAGTGTCTTGATGGAATCTGGAAGTTTCATTATGCGAAGAATCTGAAGGAGACGATTCCGGGATTTGAAAAGCCGGAATATGATACTTCTGACTGGGATGATATTCATGTACCGGCCCATATTCAGATGGAGGGGTATGACAAGCCGGCCTATGTGAACACACAGTATCCATGGGACGGAAGAGAGGCAATCCATCCGGGGCAGATTCCGGAGCATTTCAATCCGGTGGCAAGTTATGTCACATTCTTTAATGTGCCAGCACGTATGCAGGGTCAGCCGCTGTTTATCTGCTTCGAGGGCGTGGAATCAGGTTTTGCGCTATATCTCAATGGTCAGTTCGTCGGCTACAGTGAGGATAGTTTTACACCGTCTGCGTTTGAATTGACACCGTATCTTAGGGATGGTGAAAATAAGCTGGCGGTGCAGGTCTTCAAGTGGACGGCCGGCAGCTTCTTCGAGGACCAGGATTTCTATCGTTTCTCTGGTATCTTTCGCGATGTGTATCTTTATACAGAACCATCTGTACATGTGTCTGATGTGCGCATTAAGGCGATGCCGGATGCAGAGCTTACGGAAGCAGATTTTCGTGTCAGCATGCAGCTCACGAAAGCGGAAGGCTCCGTAGAATATGTGCTCATGAAGGATGGACAGCGTATTGTCGGCGGCAAGGTTCCCTGTGCATCTACTAGTCTCGAGATCAACGCTACAATTGATCATCCGATTCTTTGGAGTGCAGAAGCGCCTGAACTTTATGATCTCACGCTGCATGTTTATGATGATAATGATGTGCTTCAGGAGGTATTCCGGCAGCGTGTCGGCTTCCGCCGCTTCGAGATGAAGGACGGCATCATGACCATCAATGGAAAGCGCATCGTGTTCCATGGTGTCAACCGGCATGAATTTGGCTGCGATTCCGGAAGAGTGGTGACACGCGAGGAAGTACGGCAGGACATCATTACGATGAAACGGAACAATATTAACGCAGTCCGTACCTGCCATTATCCGGATGCATCCTACATCTATGAACTCTGCGATGAATATGGTCTTTACATGATCGCAGAGTCCAACATGGAAACACATGGAACCTGGGATATGATTGCCCGTGGGCAGAAGCCGATTTCTGAAGCACTGCCTGGTGACAGCGAGGAATATCTACCGCTCACACTGGATCGTCAGAATTCGAACTTCCAGCTTCACAAAAATCATCCGGCAATCCTCATCTGGTCGATCGGTAATGAATCCCTGGGCGGCAGTATGACGGTAAAGCTTGCCGATTTCTTCCGGGAGAAGGATGATTCCCGCCTTGTGCATTATGAGGGGACAGCACATGATCGCCGATTCCCGGACGCTACCGATATGGAGTCCGAGATGTATACGACCCCGCGGGACTGTGAGAAGTTCATCAAGGAAAATCCGGAGAAGCCTTTTATTCTTTGCGAATATCTCCACTCCATGGGCAACTCGACCGGCAATATGTTTAAGTACATTGACCTCGAGGAGCGGCTTCCGAAGTATCAGGGCGGCTTCATATGGGATTTTGTAGACCAGACCATCCGTACGACGAACCGCTATGGCGAGGAATACCAGGCCTACGGCGGTGACTGCGGCGAGCGTCCAACAGATTACGACTTCAGCGCAAACGGCATTTGTGATGCAGCACATCGCCCGTATGCGAAGATGCAGGAGGTAAAGTTCTGCTATCAGAACATCAAACTCCTTGTGTCTGATACCGATGTCCGGATCATCAATAAAAATCTGTTTATTAATGCCAATGCTTACATCTGCGACGTAAGGGTGGAGAAGGAAGGTCGTCTTGTAGCAGAGCATGCACTTGAAATTGACGTACCAGCTCTTTCGGAAAAGACCTATCCGCTTCCGGTCGAAAAGGAAACAGCGCCGGGAGAGTATGTGATTACCGTTTCACTGAAGCTTCGTGAGAAGACACTCTGGGCGGAGCAGGGCTATGAGATTGCCTTCGGGCAGGGCGTGTACAGCATCCCTGCTGAAGGCAGTTCGGCTCAGAATCTGGATGCTGACGTATTAAATCGCGTAGAAGCTGCCAGCGCAAAGAGGGTGAAATCCAGCCTGGTTGAAACAGAATATAATCCGGGACTGCGTAAGATGTCGGCATTGTCCGAGACAACTCTAGATACGGATGAGGGCAGACTGACCGTGACCTATGGTTCTGTCAATGTCGGCGTCCGCGGCGAACATTTCTTCGTGCGGTTATCGAACCTGAAGGGCGGCATCACTTCCTATATCTATGGAGGCAAGGAATACATCAAGGATATTCCGCGTCCGAACTTCTGGCGTGCACCGACGCAGAATGATATCGGGAACCAAATGGGCAAACGCTACGGCTTCTGGAAGCTCGCATCGCTGTATCAGACGACGCTACCGCTCGAAGGGCAGACGGATGAGGCACTTGGCCGTGAAATCATGTCCTATCCGGAGGTTGCTGTAGATGATCAACATGTGTATATCCGCTTTAAACATTGGCTGCCGCAGGTTCGCAGCTTCGTCGTGACGACTTACTGTGTGACAGCCGACGGTACCGTCACGGTCAGCATGGATTACAACCCGGATGGTGAGAAGCTTAGCCCGATGCCGGAGTTTTCCTTTATGATGAAGCTTTCGCCGGAGCTTTCGCACATGACCTACTATGGCAGAGGCCCGGAGGAAAATTATTGTGATCGAAATCTCGGCGCAAAGCTTGGGGTATATGAAACGGATGTAAAGGACAACGTGCAACCGTATATTGTGCCGCAGGAGACCGGCAACCGTACCGGCGTACGTTGGGCGAAGCTTACTGACCGTCGTGGACACGGACTTCTTTTCAAGGGCGTATCCGAAGATGGTATGCGGCATGAAGCAGATGTAGATCCGTATGCTTCAAAACCGGGCACGATGGAATTCTCTGCAATTCCTTACACGCCAGATCAGCTTGAAGAAGCGCAGCATCCATACGAACTGCCGCGCATCGAAAACACGGTTGTCCGCGTTAGCCTGAAGAAGATGGGCATCGGTGGTGACAACTCCTGGGGCGCCGTCACGCATGATGAATTCCTTCTGTCCGGTGACCACCCGCACCACTTCGTATTTTCATTCAGAGGTCTATAAAAACAGAAAGGGACTGTCGTACAGAGCAGGCGAGAGATTTCGCCTGCTCTGTGCGACAGTCCCTTTCGTCTGTGTAGCCAAGAAATTGCAAGATACAGGTGCCGACTTTACAAAACTATGATATAATGTTTACCGGCTTAAGTCGGTCCGGACGATTTGTAAAATATATGTAAAGAACAGGTACAATGTGGTGCCCGGATCCTTCACAAAGGAGAAAACGTATGTCTATCGGACTTCTGTCCAACATATTTACCCTTTTCGGCGGTCTCGGTATGTTCCTTTACGGCATGACAGTCATGAGCGACGGCATGCAAAAGGCAGCGGGCTCGAAAATGTCCGGCTTTATCGACATGGTGACAAAAAACCGCTTTATGGCGGTGCTTCTTGGCGCCGGTATCACTGCGCTGATCCAGTCTTCTTCAGCGACGACGGTTATGGTTGTCGGCTTCGTTAACGCCGGAGTCCTGAATCTTTCCCAGTCGGTTGGTATCATCATGGGTGCGAACATCGGTACGACGATCACAGCCTGGATGGTTTCTCTTACGCAGGTATCTAGCGATATGCTTGCGATTCTTAAGCCGGAATTTTTTGCACCGGTGTTGATTGGTTTCGGCGCTTTCCGAATGCTTCTTGGGAAGAAAGGTACGGATGATCTTGGTGGCACGATCTGTATGGGTGTCGGCCTGATCTTTATCGGCCTTCAGTTTATGGGGAAGGCAATTGAGCCCTATGCTGATTCTCCGATGTTTGCAACGGCGTTCCTTTTATTCGGAAGAAATCCGGTTCTTGGTATCCTGGCTGGCGCCATCATCACTGGTATTATTCAGTCTTCGGCGGCTTCGGTTTCTATCCTTCAGACACTTGCGCTCGCAGGTGCAGTTCCTCGTGCTTCAGGCTTTTACATTACGCTTGGTCAGAACATCGGTACCTGCGTAACAGCGATGATTTCGTCGACAGGTACTTCAAGAACTGCGAAACGTGCCGCATGTATTCATTTGCTTTTCAATGTGACCGGCGCTGTGATTTTCGGCGTTGTCATTTTCGCCGCAAGTCTTTTTCAACCTGCATTTTTCAGCAGCAATCTGACGCCGGTTGAAATTTCTATTTTCCATACTATTTTCAATGTCAGCTGTACGTTGATTCTATTCCCGTTTGGAGATGCTTTGGTAAAGATGTCCGATATTCTCGTCCGAAAGGAAAAGGTACAGGATACCGGCATTTCGACGCAGGAGGAGCTTGCCGAGCATGAGGAGCAGCGTATGCTCCGGCATCTTGACGATCGTATGCTGGAGTCTCCGGCAATCGCAATTTCTGCGACGAGAACCGAGGTTGTCAATCTCGGACGTATCGTTTCTACGAATATTGCAGAGGCCTGTGAGTCGATGGCGAAGCCGGATGATGCCCGGATCCAGGAGGTTTACGGCCGCGAGAAGCTTATTGATCGGATGACACATCTTCTCACGAATTATCTGATTCGTATCAATCAGCTTTCTCTTTCAGATGCGCAGAAGCTGGATACCACGGTGATGATGAATATCATTACGGATGTCGAGAGAATCGGCGACTATGCTGAAAACATTTCTGAAAAAGCCGAGTATATGCGGAAAAACGGTATCACCTTCTCGGATGTTGGACAGAAGGATCTCCGAAAGATTTCTCTGAAAGCACAGGAGAGTATGAATACCGCACTAAATGCCTATGAGGATAATGACCTCGACCGGGCGATCCTCGCGGACCGGCTGGAGGATCAGGTCGATGAGATGGAGCGCAGCATGCGGAAGAGCCACATGGAGCGCCTCGCCAATGGCGAATGCAACACCTCCGCCGGCGTCGTTTTCCTCGATGTCATCAGCTACCTTGAAAGAGTCTCCGATCACGGCAACAATGTCGCCGGCTATGTCGTAGATCGCTATAATACTAAGAAAAAAACTTCTGCTTAACCCTTCATTCTTTACATTTCCTTTGATTCAGCGTAGAATTTCTATGTTTTATTCGGGATAAATAGCAGAGGGGGCTGTGATGGAGACGACCTGGAGGGACAAGCATACAGTGAAGCCGGAAAAGCACTATATGTCCGTGAAGTGGCATGAGCATATCGTGGACGGTGATGTCAAGGTGAAGGAAGCGACACTGAAGGAACGGACGATGGTGATCGGCCGGGTCGGCATCATGGATTTGGCGACCGGGACCAGCGCCTGGCGTGTGCTTGATAATATGAACCATGTCGGGAAGAAGCTTGGCGTGATTGTGACAGCCGATATTGGCCTTTTATCGATCAGCTTTACCTGTATGGAAGGATCCGAACAGTGCAGTCTGACACTTTCCCTGCCGACGACCGGGATCAATACAGAACGCCTCTATATGTTGAATCGGTTTCTTCGCGATTTTGACGATTGTGATGGGGATATGACACTCCAGGAGATCCATGACCGCCTGGATGATATCCAGCATAAGAAGGGCAATTATTCATCTCTGCAGGTTGGATTCGCATCTGGTCTCGCGTGCTGCGGGTTCACATTTTTACTGGGTGGTGGCCCGATCGAGATGTTCTGCGCCTTTTTAGGCGCCGGCTTCGGTAATTTTGTCCGCCGACTTCTCATTGACCGGCATATTTCATTGATTCCGAATACGGTCATCGGTGTTTCGGCTGCCTGCATTATTAATATTCTTGCTTACCGGCTTTTGGAGCTCTTCTTCGGTATTTCTCCTGAGCATGAAGCAGGCTATATCTGCGCGATGCTTTTTATCATTCCGGGATTTCCTCTGATCACAGGTGGTATCGACCTTGCAAAATCGCATATGCGGTCGGGACTGGAGCGGGGAAGCTATGCGATCATGATCATTACGGTTGCGACTTTGACAGGCTGGGTGGTAGCACAGACCTTTGGATTTCATCCGCAGGATTTTATCGAATACGATCTGCATCCTTCTATTCGGATCGTGCTTTGGCTTATTACCAGCTTTATGGGAGTCTTCGGTTTCTCGCAGATGTATGATTCTCCGATAAAGATGGCAGCGAGAGCAGGAGTGATCGGAGCGATTGCGAATACACTCCGCCTTATTCTCGCAAATTATGCTGGTATTACGCCTTCCATAGCAGCGTTGATTGGCGCTTTTTCAGCCGGCCTCATGGCGGCTTATGGCGTCCGTAGATTTCATTATCCTCGTATCACGTTATCCGTTCCATCCATCGTTATCATGGTGCCGGGACTCTTTATGTATCGTGCAGTCTATAATTTCGGCATCGGAGAGATGAGTGTAGGAGCGGACTGGCTGATTCGGGCGATATTTCTCGTGATGGCTTTACCACTTGGCTTGATTTTTGCAAGGATTCTGACTGACCCGAGATACTTAAAATCAGTTTGACGATACCAGTGCTTTAGGATGAAAGCTGCATATGAGATTGTCGGAAACGGATTGATGCGCACTGATCTTTGATAAAGATATTGCGCTTTTATAAGGAGAGAATTTTGGCGAAAACAACCACCAAAAATATGACAGAGGGTAATATTCCTCGTCTGATCCTGGAATTTGCCCTGCCTCTTATGCTCGGGAATATCTTCCAGATGATGTATAACACCGTAGACTCTATCGTCGTCGGCAATTTCGTCGGGAAGGAAGCGCTCGCAGCCGTCGGTTCTACGACGATGATTACAAACATGGCCATCTTTTTCTTCAATGGCTTTTCTATCGGCGCAGGTGTGATCATTGGCCGGTATTTCGGCGCCGGCAATCACCGAAAGCTTCATGAAGCGATTGAGACGACCATGACGATGACCTTTATCTTTAGCATCGCGTTTACTTTTATTGGAATCTGGGCGGTTCCCTTCATGCTTCGGTTTATGGCGACACCGGACGACGTTTTCGAACCGGCTACGACATATCTTAATATTTATTTCGGCGGGATTTCCGGGCTTTTAGTCTATAATATGGGCTCCGGCATCCTCCGTGCGGTCGGAGATACGACGCGGCCACTCTATTTTCTGATTCTTACGAGTATACTGAACATTTTTGGAGATCTTCTTTTTGTGCTCGTATTTCATATGGGGATCGCCGGTGTGGCCTGGGCAACCATCATTTCGCAATTTATTTCAGCGATACTTACATTACTGCTTCTCCTGCGTACAGAAGATGTCTATAAGCTGACGCTTCATGATCTCCGGATCAACGGACCACTGCTATCTGATATCTTTGCCGTTGGCCTCCCCGCTGGCATTCAGTCCGTCATTACCGCATTTTCAAATGTTTTTGTCCAGTCCTATATCAATTTCTTTGGATCGACTGTCATGGCAGGATGGGCATGCTATAACAAGATCGATGCCTTCATCATGCTGCCGATGCAGAGCATGGCGATGGCTGCAACCACCTTCGTCAGTCAGAACATCGGGGCTAAAAAATACAAACGTGCCAATGACGGCGGCATGATCGCAGTTGGCCTGTGCCTTTTGATCGTTTTTGTCATCGCTGTTTTGATTTTTACATTCGCACCCTGGACAATGCGGCTGTTTACCCAGGATGAGGGCGTCATCGAATCCGGCGTGCGATTCTTAAGACTCAATGTCTTTTTCCTCCTTTGTAACACTGTAAACCACGTATTGGCCGGCAGCCTCCGCGGCCGCGGTGATTCTACCGGACCGATGGTCATCATGCTCCTCGGTTTCGTAGCCGTCCGCCAGACCTATCTCTTCATCATGACACGCTTCGTTGCAAACACCGCATCCATCGTAGGCTTCGGTTATCCAGTAGGCTGGACCGCCACCTGTATCATGGAGCTCCTATACTTCGAACTGAAATGGCGCCACCGTTCTGACGCATAATAATAGAATTAAGATTTTACAAAAGAAAAAGGTGATGTGAAACGTCCCACCCGATAGCATTCAAATGCCATCGAGCGGGACGTTTCACATCACCTTTTTGTAAAGTTTCCCGCGAAGCCGTAAGCGAAGCTTTACAAAAACTTTAAAGAAGCCATGAATGAGACTTTACATAAACTTTATATAGTGTATCGCGGACAAAGAGATAAGGAAATGTCCGAAGAATCGTTCATTCTATATGGAGGAGAGACGAATTATGAAAAAGAACATGACGAACGTTATCGCTATGGCACTTACAACTGCTATGGCATTCGCCGGTGTAACTGCATGTGGCAGTTCATCGACTACGACGACAGCTGCCGCTACTGAGGCTGCTACTACTGCTGCAGCGACGACAGCCGCTGCGGCAGATACCGCTGCTGACACAACTGCTGCTACAACTACAGCTGCTGCTGAACCGGCCGGAGATGTAAGTGGTGAGCTTCATGCCGCTGGTTCTTCTGCACTTCAGCCGCTCGCACAGGCTGCTGCGGATCTTTTCATGGACAAATACCCGGATGCAAACGTATTTGTAGATGGCGGCGGTTCCGGTACAGGCCTTAAGCAGGTCGCTGCAGATGCAATCGATATCGGTAACTCTGATGTCTATGCAGAGGAGAAGCTCGATGCCGATCAGGCAAAGGATCTCGTCGATCATCAGGTCTGCACGATCACGATGGCTCCGGTTGTTAACAAGGATCTCGGTGTTACGAACCTTACAACTGAGCAGCTGACAGATATCTTTACAGCAAAGACCACAAACTGGAAAGATGTCGGCGGTCCTGATGAGGAGATCCTCCTTGTAACAAGACCTGCAACCTCTGGTACGAGAGCCACTTTCAAGACATGGGCACTGAATGGCGCCGAAGAAGCTTCCAATGAGTCTCTTGAGACCGATGACTCTGGTACGCTTCTTCAGACCGTACAGGATAACAAGGGTGCTATTGGTTATGTAGCTCTTTCTTACCTTGTAAATAATGACGCTGTACAGGCCGTTTCTATCGATGGCGTAGAGCCTTCTCTTGAGAATACCTACAACGGTACCTACAAGGTATGGGCTTATGAGCATATGTACACGAAGGGCGATGGTTCTGACATCGCACAGGTCTTCATCAACTACATGATGGGCGATGAGTTTGCACCTGAAATCGAGAAGATGGGTTATGGCGTTTCTTCGAAGCTTAGTGCAGATGCTGCTGAGAGCCACAAGAAGTAATTAGAATTATTGAAAATTTTGTTGGCATTGAACAAAGTATAGTGCCCCGTTCGGGATAGGAAGAACTCCGGGGCTGGCAGCGGAGAAGCAGAGCGATGAAACCGCCCACTGCCAGCCTCGGGGTTTTTGCAAAGGAGATTTATGGATAAGTTCAGAAGGGAATACGGCGGACGTTCACTCGTTACGATCTGCGGTGCGTTTATCATCGTACTGACAGTCTCGATCGGCCTGTTCCTGTTTATAAAGGGATCGGGAACCTTTACCAAATATCATCATTCGGTTTTTGAGTTCTTGTTTTCATCAGATTTTAATCCGATGGATGCACCGGGACAGTATGGCGGAACAGTAGGTGCAGCTGTACCAATTGTCGGATCACTGCTGACCTGCGGGCTTGCGCTCCTGATTGCAACACCTTTCAGCATCGCCGCTGCTGTATTCATTACAGAGATTGCGCCAGTTGCCGGTAAAAAGGTGTTTCAGCCGGCGATAGAGATATTCGTTGGTATTCCTTCTGTGGTTTATGGCTGGATTGGACTTTCTCTTCTGGTTCCGTGGATCAAAAATGCCTTTCACCTGAAGGCGGGCTTTTCCGTACTTGGCGCCGGTATCGTGCTGGCGATCATGATCTTCCCGACGATCACGACACTTTCAGCCGATGCGATTCGGAGTGTTCCGATGGATTATCGGAAAGCTGCTTATGGCCTCGGTTCCACAAGATGGCAGATGATCTGGCATGTTGTACTGCCGGCATCTTTATCAGGTATCCTTACCGGCATCATTATGGGTCTTTCGAGAGCATTTGGTGAAGCGCTGGCGGTAGCCATGGTGATCGGTAAAACGAGAGCTTTCCCGAAGAATATCTTTTCACCCACTATCAATTTGACCGCTGCCATTGCGGCGGATATGACCGGTTCTACAGACGGTGGTGAGTTTAATCTCGCACTTTGGTCGATGGCGTTACTTCTTTTCATCATTTCGATACTCTTTATCGTTCTGATCCATGTGATCGATGCAAAGAGCAAGAAGAAGCTTGCAGGATAAGGAGGAAATCATGGACGGAAACATTGTAAACCTGGGGACTTCCGAAACTGTGAAGGCGACCGTGGTCACGAAAAGGGAGGAAGGCATGAATGATGAAATGAGAAGGCGGATTCGAAACGCGAATCGTGTGGATCGTATCATGACAGGGATTCTGTATGGCGTGGGCGGATTCTTTCTGATCCTGCTCATTCTTCTCGCAGGATACATCATCATCAAAGGGATCCTCGATTTTCAGCCGGAATTTTTTTCGTTTTCGAGAAAGGGCATCGGGAATCAGCTTTTTAATACCGTATATCTCGTATTTTTGTCTCTGCTCATCAGTGTACCGCTTGGTATTGCCGCAGGCATTTATATGGCTGAGTATGCAGGCGATAACATGTTGACGAAGGCAATCCGTGTCAGCATGGAGTCCCTTTCCTCGCTGCCATCAATCGTCATTGGTCTTTTCGGTTATCTCGTATTTATCCTGATGACGCCTTTTGATACGAACCTTTTAGCTGGCGCTTTAGCAGTATCCATCCTTAGCCTTCCATCGATTACGACGACGACCGAGGATGCGATCCGCTCGCTCCCGAAGAGCTACAAGCGCGGCAGTATGGGACTCGGTGCTACGCAGTGGGAGGCCATCACAACGGTGCTTTTACCGGCATGCACACCACGTATCATCACAGGCGTGATCCTTGCCGCCGGACGTGGCTTCGGTGAAGCCGCGGCACTTCTTTATACAGCGGGTCAGAGCACTAGAATCAACTGGTCTGATTGGAATCTTTTATCATCCCGTTGCCCGCTGAATCCGATGCGTCCTGGTGAAACGCTGGCACTTCATATCTGGGTACTTCGTACCGAGGGCTCGATGAACGCGAATGCGACGGAGATTGCCAATGTTTCCGCCGCGATCCTCGTCGTTCTAACGCTCGTTTTCAGTTTGACAGCAAGATATATGAGTGATCGCATCACGAAAAAGGCGACCGGTGAGTCAGCGTGATATAAGCCTTAGATGTAAGCATTATTTATAAGAGGATAATTATGGCAGAAGAAATGACAAAAGCAGTACAGGAACATGATGATAAGATCACGGTAAAGGATCTCGATCTTTATTATGGTTCTTTCCAGGCACTGAAAAAAATCAATCTGACGATCAAAAAAAATGAGATTACGGCACTGATCGGCCCTTCCGGCTGCGGCAAATCAACGTTTCTAAAAACTTTAAACCGTATGAACGATCTCGAGAAGGGTGTAAAGATTGAAGGGGATGTAAGACTCGATGGCAAGGATATCTTTAAGGATATGGATGCGATCGAGCTCCGGAAACGAGTCGGCATGGTTTTTCAGCAGCCGAATCCTTTCCCAAAATCTGTATATGATAATGTGGCCTATGGGCCAAGAATAAATGGCATTAAGAACAAGGCTAAGCTCGATGAAATCGTAGAACGTTCGCTTAAGCAGGCGGCGATCTGGGATGAGCTGAAGGACAGACTGAAGAAAAGTGCACTCGGTCTTTCCGGTGGTCAGCAGCAGAGACTTTGTATCGCGAGAACGCTTGCGGTAGAGCCGGAAGTGATCCTCATGGATGAGCCGACTTCTGCACTGGATCCGATCTCGACCTCAAAGATCGAGGATCTCGCAACAGAGCTTAAGCAGCATTATACGATCGTCATTGTCACCCATAATATGCAGCAGGCCGTCCGTATCTCAGATAAAACGGCGTTCTTCCTGCTTGGCGAGATGATAGAGTTTGGCGTAACAGAACAGATTTTCTCGAATCCGAAGGATCCGAAAACGGAACAGTATATCACAGGGAGGTTCGGTTAAATGCGTAATCATTTTGATGAACAGCTTCATGATCTTAACAGAAACATGATCGCCATGGGATCCCTTTGCGAAAAAGCGATTGATACCGCAATCGTAGCGCTCGCAACCGGTGATATGGATAAGGCAAAACTTGTGATCGATACCGGTGAGGAAATCGATCATAAGGAACGTGAAATCGAGGATATGTGCTTAAAGCTTCTCATGCAGCAGCAGCCTGTAGCTAAGGATCTTCGTACGATTTCATCTGCATTGAAGATGGTATCGGATCTTGAAAGAATCGGCGATCAGTCTGAGGATATTGCGGAGATCGTTACCATGCAGAACATTTCATCCTCGGATGATACCGATGAGATTCTTAACATGGCAAAGGCCGCTAGCGGCATGGTAACAGATGCAATTGATGCTTTTGTAAACCGGGATCTCGAAAAAGCGAAAAAAGTCATTGCAGATGACGATACAGTAGATGATTATTTTGATAGAATAAAGAAAATGCTTGCCGGACATATCGGGCACGAGGAAGCGGATCTTGAAAAGCTTCTGGATCTTCTGATGGTTTCCAAATACCTCGAGCGTATCGGCGATCATTCTGTCAATATCGCACAATGGGTAATCTTCATGATTACCGGTGTACTGGAGGGTAATACGACGTGAGTATGATTTTCTGTGTTGAGGATGATGAGGCTGCTGCTAACATCGCCGCCTATGCGTTGGAATCCGCCGGATTCGGCGTCAAGGTATTTTCGGAGGGGCAGAGCTTCCTTCGGGCATTACAGAAGGAGAAACCGTCTCTTGTGCTTCTCGATATCATGCTGCCCGGTGGGAAGGATGGCATCTCCATCCTGAAAACCATGCGGAGTGATACAGAGACTGAAAATATTCCTGTGATCATGACAACCGCAAAGGGAACAGAATATGATAAGGTTAAAGGCCTCGACCTCGGTGCGGATGATTATCTCGTGAAGCCCTTCGGCATGCTGGAGATGGTTTCTCGTGTTCGTGCCGTGCTTCGGAGAACAGAAAAGAAGCATACGGAGGCGGAAACCTTATCTGTTCCTGGCATCATTCTTAACAGAACAAATCATACCGTGATGGTGGATGGAAATCCGCTTGAGCTCACCCTGAAGGAGTTTTCTCTTCTTGAACTTTTTATGGCACATCCCGGTCGTGTCTTTGACCGGGAGACACTTCTTACCAAAATCTGGAATACAGACTACGCCGGAGACACCAGAACCGTTGATGTACATATCGGTACGCTTCGTACAAAACTTGGAAAATATGCCGGTATGATCGAAACAGTCCGCGGTATCGGCTACAGACTGGAGGCGGTATGACAAAACGAATCTTCAAATATATGGAGACGACGATCCTGCTGACACTTGTGGCAGGATTTTTTGCTATTTTGCTTGCATTATACAGCTATTTCGGCGCGGTACAGATCAATCAGCTGAATGTTGAGACCGATCTTGCCGCAAGAGGGGTAGAAACGGCAGGTGAGGACTATCTATCCAGCCTGATTCTGAAAAATCCTGCAACCAGAATCACGTTGATCGATCAGGACGGAACTGTGCTGTATGACAACAAGGCGGATCCCGCCACCATGGAAAATCACAGTGACAGACCGGAATTCCAGGAGGCGATACAATCTGGCGTCGGCGATAGTACGAGATTTTCGAACACATTGACAACCGAGATGCTGTACAGTGCGAAACGACTTTCAGACGGAAAAGTGCTGAGAATCGCTGAGAGCCGCAATACGGTGCTTACGATCGCGATGGGTATGGTTGCACCGATGCTCTGGATCTTTGTCCTTCTTCTTATCGTGAACTGGATTTCAGCGATGCATGTTTCAAAACGTATCATTGAACCCCTCAACAATATCGATCTCGATCATCCGATTGACAATGATACCTACCCGGAGGTTTCACCTCTGCTCCGGCGGATTCACCAGCAGCAGGAAGAAATCGCAAAGCAGCAGGAGGAGCTTGCCCGTACAGAGAAAGAAATCACGACTGTTACGAATCACATGGAAGAAGGCCTCATGATGATCTCTGAAGCGGGCCGGGTTCTAAGCATTAACACGAAGGCGCAGAAGCTTCTTCATACCGATGCGGACTGTCTTGGAAGCGATATTCTGACGCTGGAACGACGCATCGAATTTCAGGAAGCTCTGGATGCGGCAACGGAAGGAAAGCATGGCGAAGCAATCCTTACCTATAGCGGACATACCTATCAGGTCGATATCAGCCCGATCGCAGAAGGCGAACATACGAGCGGCATGGTTGTACTGTTTTTCGATGTTACAGAGAAGATCAATGCAGAGAACGTACGTCGGGAATTTTCCAGTAATGTTTCCCATGAGCTGAAAACACCGCTCCATACGATATCCGGTTGTGCAGAGCTTCTCGAAAGCGGTGGCGTGAAGCCGGAAGATACGAAGCATTTTATTCACCTCATCTATCAGGAAACACAGCGGATGATCTCTCTTGTGGAGGATATCCTGTATATATCTCATCTCGATGAGGGCGCTGTCGATCTGAAATGGGAGGAACTGAATCTTCACGATATTGCGGAAAAGACGATTGATAATCTTCAAGCAGAGGCGGAAAAGAAAAATGTGACAATGACACTGGAAGGAGATTCTGCTCCGATTTTTGGAATCCGGCGGCTGATGGAAAGCATCGCCTTTAATCTCATTGATAATGCAATCAAATATAATAAAGAAAACGGTACGGTAGATGTCAGCGTGAAAGATCTCGGAGATAAAATTCGTTTTAGTGTTGCTGATTCGGGCATCGGTATTCCAGAGGATGACATCCCACGTATCTTTGAACGATTTTATCGTGTTGATAAAAGTCATTCCCGCGAAATCGGCGGTACAGGACTGGGACTTTCTATTGTGAAGCATGCGGCAATCCTTCAACATGCTAAGATCGATGTCCAAAGTGTTCCGGAGCAAGGAACCATGTTCTCCATCACTTTTGATAAAGAAGAATGTAAAAAACAGGCCGAAGCACAGGATGAAACATTATAGAGCTTCATGTTTCACAACGTAGATGAGCTCCGGATGACGCAATTGGATCGGTTTCGGTCATCCGGAACTTTAACGCGTGCAATTATTTGACATGTTTCCGGCCGTGTGTTATCATCTTTTTAGCAAAGATGACACATCGAAAGGCAGGGCAGTCAGATGAAATTTGCAGAAAAGGTGCATGATCTCCGGAAAAAGAAGCATTATACGCAGGATGAGCTTGCGAAGCTCGTAGGCGTCAGTAAGAGAACACTTGCTGGCTATGAGGGCGGCAACCGGTATCCGAAGCAGAGAGAGGTTTACCGGAAGCTTGCGGATGTGCTGGATTGTGATGTCAACTATCTTCTTGCAGAGGATGAAGCATTTATCGCCGATGCAGCGGATCTGTACGGAACCAGAGGGAAGGAACAGGCAGAAGAAGCAGTCAATGTACTGTCCGGACTTTTTGCCGGCGGTGAACTTTCTGATACAGACCGTGACGCTGTGATGCGTGCACTGCAGGAGGCGTATTGGAACTGCAAGGAAGATAATCGAAAATATACGCCATTCCATTTCAAGGATGACCTGAACGGGTGATGACATGACGGATTCAAAGGAAATCTATGACAGAGCAGAGAAGCTCTGCCGGCGTTTTGATACCCGGAATCCCGAAGAAATTGCGAAGAGCCTTGGCATCGTCATCTATGACAATCTGGAAACAGAAAAGCTTCTGGGCATGTATGTCGTCCGTTGGAAGCATCGTATGATTTTTGTAAGGCAGAATCTATCCCGTGATGCAAGACGTCTCGTCATCGCGCATGAGCTTGGACATGATCAGCAACATCGTGAGCTTGCAAGTGAAGGACTGCTGCAGGAGTTCACCCTGTTTAATATGAAAAACCGTACGGAGTATGAGGCCAATGCTTTTGCCGCGCACATCCTACTTCCTACGGAGGATGTACTGGCCTGCCTGGAGGACGGGTATGATGCTGTCCAGGCGGCTTCTGCACTTTCCGTAGATATTAATCTTTTGCTCATTAAGGTGATGGAGATGAATAAGATTGGCTTTCATCTTAGAGTTCCGGTGACACCGGACAGCTGTTTCCTTGCCCATGTGGCACCGACAGAAGAGTAGTATCGGAGCGAGAGATGAAGAGACCGGACGCGCATCTTGTGAGGATCGGTGTTTGCATCGTACTTTTCTTTGCAACGCTGGTTCTTTCTTTTTTTTATGTAAACAGAATACAGAGCCTGCATACAGATCCTGATACCACTCACGTGTATCGCTATCATATCTCCATGATACCGAGTGGCTTTAACAGTACCTTCTGGGAGAGGGTTCTAGATGGGGCCCGGGCGGAAGCAGAGAAGCAGGATGCCTATGTTGAGCTTGCGGGGCAGGGCTTCTCAGATGATATGACAGAGACAGAGCTTCTCGACATGGCATACTACAGCTATACGGATGGCATCATCTTGTATCCGGAGGATTCCCCTGATGTTGAAACAGAAATCAACAAAATCGTCGAAAGTGGCATACCAGTCATCACAGTAGGTAAGGATAGCCAGGGATCGCACAGAAACGGCTTCGTGGGAGTCAACGACTATTTCCTCGGGCAGACCTATGGGAGGGAGCTCGAAAAACGCTTCAGTGGCAGGGGAAATCAGCTCGTCGCTGTTCTTTATCCGGGGAAAAATTTCAACGCAGAAAGCCGTTCCTGGTTTATGCAGGGACTGGTGCATACGGTTGAACGTGATAAGTTTTCCTTTGGAAACTACATCGTCCATGAAGAGGATGGTCTTTCCGATGCAGAGAATCTGATCACAGAGCTTCTGACCGGGGATGGAGATGCCAGGATGCCGGATATCATATTGTGCCTAAACAGTACGATTTCTGACAATGCCTGTAGTATCATTGCGGACCGTGGCCTCAGCGGTACGATCAGTGTGATCGGCTTCAACACCTCCGAGCAGATTCTTCAGGCGATACGGAGCGGGGATCTCTTATTTACTGTCGTGACAAATCCCGAAACGCTTGGGAAGCAGGCAGTCGGCGAAGTCTTACGATATCTTCAGTATCATGTTGTGAACTTTTCTACCAATGTTTCCCTGGAGGTACTCGATCAGGACAATATCGGACAACTTGAAGATGTATATAAAAGCGAGGAGGCGGACGATGAAAAAACTGCACTTCCCTGAGTTTAACCGTCTGTCACTCCGCAGCAAGCTTCTGTTTCCGGTGATGGGCGTCACACTTTTACTCCTTTTATTGAATCTTTTTATGTTTCTCGGGACCAATCATTCGATCCGTAATCTCGACAGTGTTTATGAATCTAGCATTCAGATTAATGCACTGGAGGAAGCAACGTTAGAAACTGAAAAGTATTTTACGGATTATATGAATACCCGGAGTGATGATGCCTTTCAGCATTTTCGGATTTCCATGGCCAACATGAAGGAAATGACAGATCAGATTCAAGCGGAGGTTACCGGAAATCCGGCAAGTCTTTTAGACCGGGAGATTTTTTACCTATCTGCCTCTTATTATGCGATGGCTGAACGCAGTATTACGATGAAACAGCAGTACGACGGAGACTATCGTCAGTACTACCGGGAAGCGACGAATATCCATACCTATATCCTGAAAACACTGAGAAGACTGAATACCCTGCGCTTTCAGAAAAATTCCATCCGATATGAATCTGCGCTGGATTCTTTGCAGAAGCTTGAAACATATATACTGGTTGTCTTGATTTTGACCGCCGGCATGGAAGGCCTTCTTCTCTATGATTTTCTCAGTGCACTCGTCAAGCCGCTGCAGGTGCTTTCCATGAAAGCAAGAGAAATCGAAAGCGGAAACATGGATGTCGACATCCCGGAAACGACAGCCGGAGATGAAGTCGGTGTCCTTACCCGTGCGTTTGCAAGCATGATGAAGAGTGTCCGCGCCGGGATAGAAGAAATACGTAGCAGTGCAAAAAGAGAGCTTGCCTTGAAAGAGAAGGAGCTTATGACAGAAAATCTTCTTAAGGATGCAAAGTTACGGTATTATCAGGCACAAATCAGTCCGCATTTTCTTTTTAACACATTAAATGCCGGTCAGCAGCTTGCCATGATGGAAGGGGCGGAAAGAACCTATATTTTTATCAACAACACCGCTGAATTTTTCCGCGGTCAGCTGCATGGAGCCGGACAGGATTCGACCATCGGCCAGGAAATCGAGCTGATCGATCATTATATGTATATCATGAATGTCCGTTTCAGCGGAGAATATCACCTTGAGAAAAGGATCCAGGATAAGATGCTTTCGGTCCGCTTCCCCGGTATGATCCTGCAGCCGATTGTTGAAAATGCAATTCATTATGCCTTTCCTGAGGATGAAGATGAAGCGTCATCCGTAGAGCAGGAAAAAAAGATTACGATTACGGCTGTACCAGAAGGAAATGAATGCATCGTTTCTGTTCGTGATAATGGTGTAGGCATCAGCCCGGAAATCATACATGAGGTTATGACAGGACCAATCGAAACGGGCAAAAAAACAACACGACGGGAAAACAATGGTGTCGGACTTAAAAATGTACGCGAGAGACTCCGGATGTTTTATGAAAGGCCGGATGTTTTTGATATTCATAAAGCTGAAGACGGCGGTACGGAAGTAACCATCCGAATCCCATTAAGAGAGGAATAATATTATGTATAAAGTACTTGCTGCGGATGATGAGGGCATCGTACGGGAAGCGCTGCAGTTTATTTTTGAAAAGGATTTCGGTGACAGTTGTACCCTTTTTCTTGCGAAAAACGGTCGGCAGGCTATCGAGCTTTGTGAGCAGGAGCACCCGGATATCGTACTTCTCGATATTCAGATGCCCGGTATCAACGGGCTCACGGCACTTCGGGAAATACGAAAGAACAATCCGAAGGTGAAGGCGCTGATCCTCACGGCCTTTGATAATTTTGATTATGCAAAGGAGGCCATGGAGCTCGGCACCGCGGATTATCTCATGAAGCCTGTGGACAGGAAAAAGATCGATGAAGCGGTCACGAAGCTCATGCGGGAGATTGACGAAGAGAGAAAACGGCGGCAGGAGGATCTCAGTATTCGTGAAAAAATGGATGCCGTCGTTCCCATCATTGAGAGCGGCTTCGTACAGAGCCTGATCGTACAGGACGAATACGGCTATTCTGGAAGACAATATCGTACGCTTTTAGACATTAAGGAGGATTACGGTTTCATTATCGCACTCGAATGGGGCGATTCCGTGGACAATGCAGTCGGCGCTGATAATCCTGTCGGCGCCGGTGTTCGTGCAAGAAAATTTTCCGATAAGATGAAAGCCCTGATCCGTACATATTTCGGGGCCTACATGAGCGACATCATGGGCAATAAGCTTATCATCGTCGTGCCATCCGAAAAGGAGAGATTATCCTATGAAGAAAGGCTGCAAATGATCGAGCGGACCAGGTCCCTGGTGACCGCGCTCCGGGAAATGGCGGATGTCGCGTTCAAGGCAGGCATCGGATTCATACGGTCCTGGGATGATATGTTTGATTCTTACCAGGAAGCACTTCGGGCTGTACGCTTCGGTGTACGGCATGTGACACATATCGATGATCTCGTATCGCAGGCGGAGCCGGATCGGCAGAATGAAATTACGAAGAAGGCACTTCTCGATGATATCCGCCGTGGGCAGGAAATGGAAACGAAACGGGAGGCGGATGTCTATTTTGACCATGTGATGCGGCTTTATGGCAAAGATATTTCTGATGTGAAGCTGAAACTTCTTGAAGCAGTTCTTGAAGGAAGACAGCTTTTGATCTCCCAGGGAAAATCACCAGACCATGCTTATGGAGAGAATCTCATGCGCGGCGAAACGAAGGAAGCCCTGGCACTTGCCTTTGATAATGACTGCATGGATCTTGCAAGGGAAATCCGGGTGAGAACGCCGCGGACAGATACCGCGATTGGCCGGGCGAAAGAATATATCCAGCGGAACTTTATGAAAGATATTTCTCTTGATTCTGTCGCACAGACAGTCAGCATCAGTCCTTACTATTTTTCAAAACTCTTTAAGGAGGAAACCGGTACGAATTTCTCGGATTATCTGACGGAGCTGCGGATTAATCGTGCGAAGCAGCTGCTGGACGAAGATCCCGACCGGAATATCAAGGAAATTTCGATTGAATCCGGCTATTCCAACCCGAACTATTTCTCCCGGATTTTCAAGAAATGGACAGGCAGTACACCGACAGAAAGAAGGCAGGAGACACAGAGAAAATAGATCCGGACCAAGTCTCCCAGGTCAAGTGCCGGATGACATGAGGATGGATAGATGCAGGACCTTTTAGCACTATTTTTCAGCAAAAATGTGCTATCCTTTTCCGTCATGACAGAAATAAAAATATTTTATGTGTAGACATTCTTAAGAAAATACTATCCCCCTTCCCGTATACTACTTGGTAGAAATCGTGAAAGGGGGATTTTTCATGAATGCTGTTCTTCAGGCAATTGCCAATGGACTCATGATCGGTGGTTTCTACGCGCTTATGGGTATGGGGCAGAATGTCATTTTTGGTGTTATGAAAATCATTAATTTCTGTCACGGCGAGATGCTGATGGTCGGGATGTATCTGACCTTTACGCTTTGCCTTTTCTTAAGGATTGATCCATATATGGCAGTTCCGATCGTCGCGATCATCATGTTCCTTTTGGGCGCGCTGCTCCAGGAAACCCTGATCACGCCGTCCCTCGGTACGAAGTCCTTTACGAACCTTCTGTTCCTGACGGTTGGTCTCGGCACGCTTCTACAGAACCTCGCACTGGTTATTTTCGGATCCTCCTTCCGGACGATTGCAACCTCTTATTCGACAAATACAGTACATCTCGGGCCTGTCACAGTAGGTCTTCCGAAGCTCATCAGCTTCATCGTCAGCATGGTGATTACCGTGGTGCTGTTTGCATTTCTCAAATATACAAATACCGGCAAGGAGCTTCGTGCCGTTTCTCAAAACGCGGTGGGTGCCGAGGTTGTAGGCATTAACGTAAAGCATATTTACCGGCTTGCCTATGGCATCGGCTGTGCACTGGCCGGTATGGCAGGTGCGCTGCTCACACTGTTTTATGTACTTTCTCCGACAGCCGGCAGTTCTTTCTCGTTCCGTGCTCTCATCGTCGTAGTCGTCGGCGGACTCGGATCGATTCCCGGCGCCTTTTTCGCAGGCATTTTCCTCGGGCTTCTGGAAACACTGGTTTCGCTTCTCATCAGCCCGATGTATAAGGACCTGATTGTTTTCGTGACATTTATTATCATTCTTGTCGTACGGCAGAATATCATCGCAAGGAGGAAATGATCATGGAAAAACAGATTGACCTTCGTCCTGCGAAGAATTATTACAGAAATGTCGGCATCGCTGTCGCAATCTTCCTCCTGATCCTCGTGATCATTCCGCTTTTTCTCAAGGATTATCCGTACATCATGAACGTGTTCGTCCTGATTTTCTATATGACGACACTGAGTATGGCATGGAACCTTCTTGGTGGTATGACAGGACAAAACTCACTCGGACATGCAGCCTATATGGGACTCGGTGCGTATGCGTGCTGTCTACTCATGACGAAGACCAGCGTGAATCCCTGGATCTGCGGCCTGTTTGGAATGGTTGTCGTAGGCTTGGTTTCCGGTATCGTATTTTATCCATGCTTCATTTTGCGTGGTCCGTATTTCACGCTGGTATCGATTGCCTTTGGTGAAGCGATCCGGCAGTTTATTCTAAACTGGGATTTCGCCGGAAAAGCCATCGGTATTTCCCTTTCCTTCGGCGATGACAGCTGGGCTGAATTCCGTTTTATGTCAAAGGTACCATATTATTATGTCGGTCTCCTGATGCTGATCAGCATCTACCTTCTCATGAAGAAGATTGACCGTTCGAAGCTTGGCTTCGCGCTGAAGACCATCCGTGAGGATGAAGATACAGCAGCGGCTATCGGCATTAACCCGATCAAATACAAGGTGATCGCAGTTGTGATCTCTGCGATGATCGCTGGTATGGTCGGCTTCTTCTATGCAAGCTATAACCGCTACATTGACCCGGATCTGATGCTTCAGTCTTATTCGGTAGAATCGGTTCTTCCGGCTGTCGTAGGCGGTGCGGCTTATGTGGAAGGCCCGCTTGTCGGTGGCGGTATCATGATTGCCCTGTCTGAGTTCCTGAGAAATGAATTCGGTGCCATTCTCCCTGGTATCAATCTCATCATGTATGCGATCGTTCTCATTCTCATCATCCGTTTCCGCCCGTCCGGACTTCTCGGCTGGTATATGGGAAGCAATGCCAAGAAGACGATTGATGAGAAGATTTTCCATAAGCCTTCGATTGAAGCTCTGGAAGCCTATCAGATGGAAAAAGACCGGAGAAAGGATAAAAAGGTGTAAGCCATGGCAGAACAGCCTATCATTGAAGTACAGCATATCACAAAACGCTTCAGAGGTCTTACCGCCGTTAAGGACGTGTCCTTCGAAGTAGATGCCGGTAAGATCACCGGTATGATCGGTCCGAATGGTGCTGGAAAGTCGACCACCTTCAATATGATCTGCGGCTATTATCCGCCAACCGAAGGAAAGATCTTTTATAAGGGGCAGGATATCACGAACAAGCCTGCATACGAATATACGAAGATGGGTATCGCGAGAACCTTTCAGATCATGAAGCCCCTTAAGAATCTGTCGGTTCTTGATAATGTTATCTCGTCCTCCTACTATGGCACAAATCCGGCGCATAACGGGAGGCAAGAGAAAAAGCCCTGGAGGTTCTGAATTTCACAGGACTTTATGATAAACGGAATACGCTTTCGAAGGATATGGGTACGCCGGACCAGAAAAGGCTTGAGATGGCGAGAGCTCTCGCAACCAATCCGGAGATGCTTTTCCTCGATGAAAATATGGCCGGTCTCAATCCCACAGAAACAGAGGAGGCCATCGAGCTGATCCGAAGGATCAATGATAGCGGAGTCACGATTTTTCTCATCGAGCACATCATGAAGGCGGTCGTCAGTCTCTGTGAGGAGGTCATCGTCCTGCACCATGGCGAAAAGATTGCTGAAGGCACACCGGATCAGGTGATGAATGATCCGTATGTTATGGAGGTTTATCTCGGGAAGAAAAAGGAGGCAACGGAAAATGCTTAAGGTAGAAAACTTAACATCCGGCTATGGCTCCGTAAAAATTCTATGGGATGTTTCCTTTACAATCGCAGATGGTGAGATCGTTGCCTTCCTTGGGTCCAATGGTGCCGGGAAAACGACGACGGTTCGTACAGTTACCGGCATGATCCGGGCGACCGGAGGCTCCGTCGAATATAATGGAGAAGAACTCACGAAGAAGTCATCCCGTTATGTTCTTGAGAAAGGCATCATCCAGGTGCCGGAGGGCAGACAGCTCTTTACCGGTATGACAGTGCTTGAAAATCTCGAGATGGGTGCTTTTACGAAGGAACTGAAAGCAGACTTTAAGGATAATCTCGAGAAAGTGTATGGCTGGTTCCCGAAGCTGAAA
>OMZX01000035.1 GCA_900315665.1 uncultured Eubacteriales bacterium | reverse complement strand
AAAAATCCGAACGCTTTATGGGAAAAAGGAAGAGCTTATCATGCCGGTGCTTGATCAGTATGGTGTTACCGGTCCGAGTGAAGTCATGTGGGGTGTCGATAATGAAATCAAGCAGGAGGTTTCCCGCCTTGCCAAGGAGCTTTCGACGAAGGAGATAAGCGATATTGCAGATGATCTTGAGGCAGTTCTCAAGCGGATGACGGAGATGATTTATAAGGAGGAAAACATCCTTCTTCCGACGGCACTCGAGGCACTCGAGAAGTTTACGGATGAACAGTGGGTCGATATTTATCGTGATCTATTCGAGATGGGTCCGGTGTTCATCGAGGAAATCCCGAAGTGGAAGCATGGCGAAGAGGAGCTCGCGTTCCGGAAGGAAACCTCATCAAAGAATCAAGCTGCTGAAGATGAGTCCTTAAAGGATGGCGTCATTAGCTTCCATGGGGATGGCGCAGCATCACCTGCAGGAAAGCTCACAATCGCACAGCTTCGGGGAATTCTTCAGGCATTGCCGATTGATATCACCTTTATCGATGCCGATACGACAAACCAGTTCTATAAAAACACAGATAAAGTGTTCTCGCGGCCACTTTCATCCTTGGGACGTTCTACCTATGAGTGCCACCCGGTGTTTGTCCGCCCGATTGTGAAAGCCCTGATCAACGACTTCAAGGAAGGAAAGCGCAATACCTATGAGCGCCGCATCAAGATGGGAGCAAGAGATGTACATATCGTCTATGCCGCGGTTCGCGATGAAGACGGCAAATACCTCGGCACTGTCGAGATTATCCAGGATCTGTCGAAGCTCTCAAAATAATTTCAATGGATGTCAATGCCTACAGATGCGGCGGCAAATGTAGGATATGGTATCATTGTACTAAATAAAACCTTCCTAGATGCTGATGATGAAAACTACACTGAAAACTAAATTTATCCGTTATATGATCCCTTCTGTCCTGGCACAGTGGGTATATACGCTTTACAATATGGTGGACGGCATATTCGTGGCACGTGGCGTTAATGAAATCGCGTTGACGGCTGTGAATATGGCGTTCCCTTTTCTTACCTTTCTTTTTGCGGTGTCCATCACTTTTGCAGTGGGGACATCGACCTTTGCGGCGTTAAGAATCGGAAAAAATATGGAAGAGGAAAGCGGGAGATCAAGCGGCAAGGAAAAGGGAGTTGGTGAAGAAAGAGGAATTTGTAAGGAAAGAGGAACTGGCAAAGAAAAAGGAGCTGATAAAGAAAAGGAAATTGCCGGCGAGAAGGATACCGCGTCTGCGCTCTTTATGCAGGATATTGTGGTACAACTGATTCTCTCCATCGTAATTGTAGGCATTTGCCTACCGAGAATTCCGGATATCGCGGTTCTTCTGGGCGCGAAGGATCAGGATATAAGAATGTATCTGATCGAATATCTGCACTGGATTGTCCCGTTTTCCGGGGCGTTCCTTTTGTCTTATACTTTCGAAATTCTTTTAAAAACGGATGGGTATCCCAGAAAGGCCATGCAGATCGTGACCACTGGAGCAGTTCTTAATATTTTTCTGGACTGGCTTTTTGTGATTCGATTAGAGCGTGGTGTGGCCGGCGCAGCCTTTGCGACAAGTCTTTCCCAGATCACGGTTACGATCCTTTATTGTGTGCATTTTGCAAGGGCAGCAGGCGCGCTCCATTTTTGCAGATTCGTGCCGGAACCGAGGATGATATTAAAGGAAGCCTATAATGGCTTTTCTGCAGGTATCAATGAATTCTCTGCAGGACTTATCACGGTTATTTTTAATCATGTGATCACTGCTTTTCTTACGGAGCAGGCACTTGTCAGCTACGCGATGACTTCTTATATCAATAATATCGTGATTTGCTCCATTACTGGGATTTCACAGGGCGCACAACCGCTGATCAGCACCTATTATGGGAGAAAAGACAAAGAGAGTACCAATATCCTGAAAGTATATCTATTCCGGGCATCGATGCTTTTTGGTATCATATCTTTCCTTCTATGCTTTTTCTTTGGAAAGGAGTATATACTTTTTTACCTTAAACCAGAGGAAGAAGAGCTGATCCGGTATTCCCTGAAAGTTTTCCGCGAGTTTACCGCAAGCTTCCTTTTTGCCGGCTTCAATCTGGCCACGGTCGGCTACTTTACGGCAGTGGTACAGTCCGGGAAAGCCTTCTTTATTTCCATCTGTCGGTCACTTGCTATGTTATGCTTGTCGCTGCTTGTTTTGATCCTTATACTAGGAGGTGCAGGGGTCTTCTGGGCACCGCTTCTTTCCGAGATGATATGTATGTTGTTCTCTGTATTTTTGATGAAGAAAAAAGCAGGAAGGCTTTATGATTCAACACAGGATTGATATATTGTCCTGATAAACGGATAAAATTTTTAGGGAGTTAACAAGTTCTAACACAATATGAAATTTACAATTAAAGAAGATGGGCGTAGACTGCTCATCATCGTAGCAGCAGCGCTGCTCATGGCCATCAATATTAAAACCTTCGTTCGGACAGGCGGTCTTTTTCCGGGCGGTGTTACAGGACTCACGCTTCTGATTCAGGAAGCCGTGGTAAAGTTCCTGCATGTAGAGATACCATATTCCATCATCAATATTTCCTTAAATGCGATCCCGGCGTATATAGGCTGGCGATATGTTGGTAAAAAGTTTACGCTGTATTCCATCGTTATGATCATGGTGAACAGCTTGTTCACGGATGTTTTTCCACCGCATATCATCACGTATGATACGCTTTTGATCTCTATTTTTGGAGGAATCATAAACGGGACGGTAGTCAGTCTCTGCCTTTTAGCGGGAGCCACTTCCGGCGGGACGGATTTTATCTCGATTTATTATTCGCAAAAGCATGGGATTGAAATCTGGAATTATATTCTTCTGTTTAATGTAGGCATTCTATCGATTGCGGGACTTCTGTTCGGATGGGATAAGGCGCTTTATTCCATCATATTTCAATACGTTTCGACGCAGACGATCCATCTCCTTTACAGGAATTATCAGCAGCAGTCACTTTTTATCATCACGGAATATCCGCAGGAGATCGCGGATGTAATATTTGAAAAAACACATCACGGATCCACGATTTTTGATTGTGTAGGATCTCATGAGCATAAGAACACCTTCATGGTATATTCGGTTGTATCCTCCGAGGATGCGAAAAAGGCAATAACAGCAATAAAGACAATAGACCCGGCAGCCTTTATCAATTCGATTCATACGACGGAGCTTGTTGGACACTTTTATCTGAAGCCAAGAGACTGAGTGGCACTGGGCACAGTTTTCTGTTAAAAGTCGACACCGGGATGGTTCTCTCTGTCAACTTGATGAAAGCAAAAAAGTGTGCCGGGGGTAGAAGCCCTTCGGCACACTTTCTTTTTTATGAAATCGTACAAGAGAATCATTCAATTGTAATGTACTTATGGTCTTCAAGCTGTTTTGTCGGCTGCTTCTTGGCAATCGAGATGTTTAGAAGACCATCCTTGAAATCAGCCTTGATATCATCCTCGGTTACCTCGTCACCGACGTACCAGCTTCTCTGCATCGTACCGGCATAGCGCTCCTGACGGATCAGCTTACCAAGCTTGTTCTTTTCATCCTTGTCGAGCTTCTTATTCGCACGGATCGTCAGATAGCCGTTATCCAAAAGAAGATTAACTTCGTTCTTCTTGAAGCCCGGAAGATCAACGGTCAGCCTGTAGTCCTGATCGGTTTCCTTCACATCGGTACGCATGAGTCTGTTTGCATGCTTGCCAAACAACGGATTTCTCTTACCGAAGAATTCGTCATCCAGTGCATGATCAAGTTCTGAAAAATCATCAACAACATCATCCATTAAGTTCTCACCAAAAATACTAGGCATATACATAAGAAAACCTCCTCTTATTCATGGCATGTTCAGGATTCTGCTCTTGAACGGTCGATATTCTATTAAAATTGCCGGAGCTACATGCTCCGGCAGGTTACGCATATTAGCCCTCAATCGCGATGGTTTTCTGCTGCGGGATCTGCTTCTCAACTTCCTTCTTCGGAATCGTCAGCTTAAGAACGCCATCCTCGAAACGAGCCTTGACATCCTCTTCCTTGATATCCTCGCCGACATAGAAGCTTCTCTGCATCGAACCGGAATATCTTTCCTGACGAATCAGCTTGCCATTTTCATCCTTCTCATCACGATTCTCATTATGCTGAGCGGTGATGTTAAGGTAACCATCATTCAGTTCAAGCTTCAGATCTTCTTTCTTATATCCCGGAAGCTCAATAGCCATCGTGAAATCATGATCGCTCTCTCTGATATCTGTTCTCATAAGACTTGCAGCCTGCCTGCCCTGTACAGGTCTCGTGAACCAGTCATGATCAAAGTTATCAAAAAAGTCATCTACAAGATTCTCACCAAAAAGACTAGGCATATACATCATAATAAGTACCTCCTGAAATATTATTTGCTGAATGATCACATGAACCATTCGGATTCTAAACTTTTCCTGTCCCCAGGTCCCTGGAGCTTCTTTTCAACTCCTGTTCCCTTTGAACAATTGTGATTATAGCACTGCTACTAGCAATGTCAAGTGGCGAGTGCTAATTTTTTTTCTAAAACAAAATTGCATGCAAAAAGTATTGGTGGTATGCTAATAGAAAATATGTAAGCGCTTTCAAATTCTGCTTAGAAGGAGGCTTTTATGGAAGGAAATGTTATCGTAGGACAGTCCGGCGGACCTACGGCTGTCATCAATTCTAGCTTGGCTGGTGTTTATAAAACAGCGAAGGATCGTGGCGCGAAGAAGGTTTACGGCATGCTGCACGGCATCAAGGGCCTCATCGATGGAAAGTATGTTGACCTTGATGACAAGATCAGAAATGATCTGGAGATTGATCTTTTGAAGAGAACACCGTCGTCGTTTCTTGGCTCCTGTCGGTATAAGCTGCCAGAAATTCGCGAGGGCCTCGATTTATATGAGAAGATTTTCAAACAGCTTGAAGCCCTGGACATCAAATATTTCTTCTATATCGGTGGCAATGATTCGATGGATACCATCAAGAAGCTGTCGGATTATGCGATTCTGACGAACAGTGATATCCATTTCATGGGCGTGCCAAAAACCATCGATAACGACCTCGCAATCACAGATCATACGCCTGGCTTCGGCAGTGCGGCGAAGTTTATCGCATCCACAATGAAGGAGATTATTCGTGACGGTCTCGTCTATGATTATCCGACGATTTCCATCGTCGAGATCATGGGCCGTAATGCAGGTTGGCTCACAGCAGCTTCCGCTCTCGCACGTGGCGAAGATTGCGAGGGCGTGGACCTCATCTATCTGCCGGAGAAGGTTTTTGACATTGACCACTTTATGGAGCGTATGAAGGAGTTGACCTCGCAGAATCGCTCGCTAGTGATTGCACTGTCAGAAGGTATCAAGGTTGCAGACGGACGTTATGTCTTCGAGCTTGCCGATCACGTCGAGATGGTCGATGCCTTTGGACATAAGACCTTGTCCGGTTCTGCAAAGTTCCTTTCAGATAAAATTGCGGCAGAGCTTGGTATCCGTACACGTGCCATCGAATTTTCGACACTCCAGCGCTGTGCTTCCCATATGGCCTCCCGCGTGGATATTACTGAAGCCTTTAATGTCGGCGGCTCAGCCGTAAAGGCAGCCTTCGAGGGCGAAACCGGAAAGGTCATCGTTCTGAAGCGTATCAGTGATGATCCTTATATGTGCATCACAGAATGTGCCGACGTCCACAAGATCGCAAACATCGAGAAGAAGGTTCCTCTCGAATGGATTACCGACGATGACTACGTCACCGAAGACATGATCAAATACATCCATCCCCTCATCCAGCAGGAGCTCCCCGCCATCATGGTCGACGGCCTCCCGCGGCATCTGAATATCAATCGATAATGGAAGGAGGATCGGCATAGCCGGTCCTCTTTTGAAATTAAAAAAAATAAGAGGTAATCTTAAACATAACCAATAAGAATAAATATTTACAGCTTCTATGACTTGACCGAAAATCAATACAGGGTATAATAAAAGCCAATAAGGACACAAAAACAAGACATAAAATACTGAGTCCTTAAGAAAGAGGCATAAATATGAGCGATACGAAAAAGAGCAGTGGCGCCCTTTTGGGTGCAGCGTTTCTGATGGCTACCTCGGCGATCGGACCGGGCTTCCTCACACAGACAGCTTCCTTCACCGGTAAGAATGGTGCAAGCTTCGGCTTCGTCATTCTCTCATCGGTGATTCTTTCAGCCATCGCCCAGATGAATATCTGGCGTGTGCTCTGTGTAACCGGACTTCGCGGTCAGGATGTTGCCAACAAAATCCTTCCCGGCCTCGGTTATTTCCTATCGTTCCTGATCGTCCTCGGCGGACTTGTATTTAATATCGGTAATGTCGGCGGTGGTGCACTCGGCTTCAACACACTGCTCGGCATCCCGACCTGGCTTGGCTACATCCTATCTGCAGCGATTGCCATCTTCGTTTTCTTATCAAAGAATGCGAAGAGCACGATGGATAAGCTCGTAAAGGTTCTCGGCGGCATCATGATCGTCGTGATCTTTATCGTAATCTGTATCGTTAAGCCACCGGTAGGCTCGGCAATTAAGAACACCTTTGTGCCGGAGACTGGGTATGCGGCTCTCTTCCCGGCAATTCTTACTCTCATCGGCGGCACTGTAGGCGGCTATATCACCTTCTCCGGCGCACACAGACTGATCGACGCTGGTATCACAGGTGAAGATAATCTGAAGGAAGTAAATAAGTCCTCTGTAACCGGTATCCTTATCGCAGGTCTCGTCAGAGTTCTTCTGTTCCTTGCAGTTCTTGGCGTCGTAGCAGGCGGTGCAACACTTGATGCGAAAAACCCTGCAGCAGATGCCTTCCGTCAGGGTGCCGGCGAAGTCGGCTATCGTTTCGCAGGACTTGTACTTCTTTGCGCAGCTGTTACCTCTATCATCGGTGCAGCATATACCTCTGTTTCCTTCCTGAAGACCTTCAGTTCGAAGATTGCAAACAACGAAAATTATTGGGTTATCGGTTTTATCGCATTCTCAACAATCGTCATGCTGATCGCCGGCAATCCTGCATCACTCCTCATCATCGCAGGTGCCGTAAATGGACTCATTCTTCCGATTGCGCTCGCCATCTGCCTCATCGCATCTCAGAATAAGAAGATCATGGGCGCAGATTACAAGCATCCGAAGGCCCTTTTCATCCTCGGCATCATCGTAGTTCTGATTACTGCTTACGTAGGTATCAAGTCCCTTGGCAATTTTTCAAAGCTTTTTGCATAAGAAGCGTCAGGACTTATACGATAACTAGTGAAATCAGTCCTCCAGCACAAAGCTGGAAAACTTTTCGCAAGGAGTTTTCATGCAGAATATAAAGGTCGTGCCGGAGGGTGACTCCGGCCTTCTTATCCAGTTCGAGCAGGTCATAAGCCCTGCAATCAACCAGCGCATCGCTGCGATCGTGAAGCTGATTCGTGCGCAGCAGATCTCCGGTATCATCGACATGATCCCGACATACTGCTCCCTGCTCATTAACTATAATCCGCAGGCTATTTCCTATAAGGAGCTTCACCATCGCATCGAATCCATCGTCAAGATGGATACTAAGACCGAATCCATCACGAAAAAGGTATATGAGATCCCGACCTGTTATGGTGGTAAATACGGCCCGGATCTTAAAAACATTGCGGAGCATGCCGGCCTTTCTGAAGAAGAAGTCATCAGGATTCATTCCAGTTCTGATTACCTCATCTACATGCTCGGCTTCCTGCCGGGCTTCACCTATCTCGGGGGTCTCGACGAACGTATCCACACACCGCGTCTCGCAAACCCACGTGTCCTCATCCCGGCCGGTTCTGTAGGCATTGGCGGGAGCCAGACGGGGATTTATCCGGTAGATTCGCCGGGCGGCTGGCAGCTGATGGGCATGACGCCGGTGAAGACTTACGATCCGAACCGTGCGGAGCCGATTCTCGTACAGGCGGGCGACTATATCCGTTTTGTGCCGGTAAGTGAAGAAGAATATTTGGCGATTGAAAAGCAGGTCGCGGATGGAACCTATACTGTGACGATTCATGAAGGAGAGGGCTGATGGGATTTCGTGTGATTAAGGGCGGACTTCTGACAACCGTCCAGGATTTCGGCCGCTATGGCTACCAGAGCCAGGGCTTCAATGTCGGCGGTGTCATGGATGCCCGGTCCTTCCGGATCGCAAATCTTCTTTTAGATAATCCGGAAAACGAGGCAGTGCTCGAATGCACTCTCATAGGACCGACGCTTGAGTTTACGTCGAGCCAGATTATCGCAATCACGGGCGGTGATTTCCGCCCGGAGCTGAATGATGATCCGGTGCCGATGTATACGGCAATTTTTGTGAATAAAGGCGATGTCCTCAAGGTCGGGGCGGCAAGGACCGGACGGACCTGCTACATTGCGTTTTCAAATTATCTGCAGATCCCGGTTGTTATGGGCTCGAGAAGTACGAATCTGAAATCGAAGATCGGCGGATTTAAGGGGCGGAAGCTTGAAAACGGGGATTATATCAGTACCCGGATCAAGCGCAGGAAATATCTCCCGTATTTTCTCTCACGGACACTGCCGCTGCATGAGTTCGATGATTCGAATATTACCGTTCGTGTCATCATGGGACCGCAGGACCAGATGTTCAGTCACAAGGGAATCGAGAATTTTCTAAACAGTGAGTATGAAGTTACCAGCAACTTCGACAGGATGGGTATGCGCCTGGAGGGACCCTTCATCGAGACGAAGAAAGGATCAGACATTATTTCCGATGGCATCTCGCTTGGTTCGATTCAGGTACCGGCACACGGAAAACCGATCATACTTCTCGCTGATCATCAGACGGCAGGCGGATACGCAAAGATCGGTACCGTCGCTACGGTTGACCTCCCGAAGGTCGTCCAGAGAAGAATCGGTGATCACATCCATTTTGAAAAGATCTCTGTAACCGAGGCACAGGCACTTCTCAAACAGGAACAGCATGAGCTGCAGGATTTCAGAAACCGCATCCATAAGCCGTGCAAGGAAGTGCTCGATGTGAGACTGACGGCTAAGAGACTGGAAAAACTGTTTCCGGACGCATGACAAAGGAGAACATGATGGAAATCGATAAGATTGAAGCACTGGTAAAAATTCTCGAAAACTCCTCCCTTACGACGATGACCGTGAAGGATGGAGAATTCAAAATATCACTTTCTAAGCTTGACAACCCGCCTGTCGTTGCGGCATCTGCACCGGCGGCATCCGTAGCAATGCCAATGCAGACGACCGCTACGCCTGTAAGCGTACCAAATGGCGCGTCTGCTTCGGAAGATGACGAAAATGAGGTCAATATCACTTCACCGATCGTCGGAACCTTCTATTCGGCAGCAGGTCCTGAGATCCCTGCTTATGTAAAGGTTGGCGACCATGTCAAGGCTGGTGATACCGTCTGTATCGTCGAAGCGATGAAGATGATGAATGAGATTACTGCTGATTATGATTGTGAGATTCTGGCTGTTCTTGTTTCAAACGAGCAGAAAGTAGAATACGGAGAACCGCTTTTCAGAGTGAAGAAGCTGTAAAAGGAGGCTACGGTGTTTAAGCGAGTATTGGTTGCAAACCGCGGCGAGATCGCAGTCCGGATCATCCGGGCACTCCGGGTCATGGGGATACCTTCTGTAGCAGTCTATTCGAAGGTCGATAAGGATGCACTTCATGTGCGTCTCGCAGACCAGAGGATCTGTATCGGTGAAGGTCCTGCGAGAGACTCCTATCTCAATATGGATGCGATCATCATGGCTGCGAAAAATATGGAATGCGATGCTATCCATCCCGGTTATGGCTTCTTATCAGAGAATAGTGCCTTTGCGAGAAAATGCGAAGAAAACGGCATTACCTTTATCGGTCCCTCTCCGGATATCATTGATAAGATGGGCAATAAATCTGCCGCACGAAAGCTCATGATGGAGGCTGGTGTCCCGACGGTGCCAGGTACGAAGGAGCCTGTGTATGATGCTGAGAAGGCACTCCCAATCGCACGGGAGATCGGCTTCCCGGTGATGATCAAGGCCAGCTCCGGCGGCGGTGGCAAGGGCATGCGGGAATGCATGAAGGAAGAAGACTTCATTGACGAGTTCAATATGGCACAGCGCGAATCTGCAAACGCGTTCGGCGATGATACGATGTATATCGAGAAGCTGATCCTGCATCCTCGTCATGTCGAGGTGCAGATCATCGGGGATAAATTTGGCAATGTCCGTGCGCTTGGCGAACGGGACTGTTCGGTCCAGAGGAATCATCAGAAGCTCATCGAAGAGTCACCATCACCGGCTATCACCGAGAAGGTGCGGAAGAAGATGCTGGACGATGCTGTGACAGCAGCAAAGGCTGTCGGCTACGATAGTGTCGGTACGATTGAGTTTATCGTGGACCAGAGCGGAACCTACTACTTTATGGAGATGAATACCCGGATTCAGGTTGAGCATGGCGTGACCGAGATGGAGACGGGTGTCGACCTCGTGATGGAAATGATCCGTGTGGCAGCAGGCGAAGAGCTCCATATCCTGGAACGGGATCTTAAGCGTCGCGGACATACGATCGAATGTCGAATCAACGCAGAGATTCCGGAAAAGAATTTTATGCCTTCACCTGGCAAGATTACGCATCTGCTGCTACCGGGTGGCAATGGTGTCCGGGTGGATACAGCAGTCTATACGGGCTATGAGATTCCGTCTGAATATGATTCGATGATTGCAAAGATCATCGTGCACGGTGAGGACCGGATGTCCGCCATCATGAAGATGCGGGCGGCGCTCGAGGAAACGCTCATCATGGGTGTCGATACGAATCTGGATTTCCAGTACAAGATCATGCATACGAAGACCTTCTGTGACGGGAAGGCCGATACGGGCTTTATCAAAGCGTTTACAGAGGGAGGTAAACAAAATGCAGGTGGATCTCAACAGTGATCTCGGTGAAAGCTTCGGACGGTATACGATCGGAAATGATGATAAAGTGATCCCACTGATCACAAGTGCCAATGTTGCCTGCGGGTTTCATGCGTCGGATCCGGTTGTGATGAAGGCCACGGTAGAAAAGGCGAAGGCAGCAGGTATAAGCTGCGGAGCACACCCTGGGTATCCAGATCTCATGGGCTTCGGGCGGAGAAATATGGTCGTGACACCGGAGGAGGCCTACAGCTATACGCTGTATCAGATCGGCGCGCTTGATGCTTTTCTGAAGGCGCAGGGCATGACACTCCAGCATGTAAAGCCGCATGGCGCCTTTTATAATATGGCGGCGAAGGATCGGAAGCAGTCTGAGGCAATCTGTCAGGCGGTGAAGGATTACCGGAGCGATCTGATTGTCCTCGCGTTGCCGGCGGGAGAACTCTACAAGGCCGCAAAGGACATGGGACTCCGGGCTGCAGCAGAGGTTTTCGCAGATCGTGCGTATGAAGAGGATGGAACGCTCGTGAACCGGAAGAAACCGGGTGCGATGATCACCGATGAGGATGAGGCGCTCCGGCGTGTCATCCGGATGGTGAAGGAGCATAAGGTGACTGCGATCACCGGTAAAGATATTGATATCACTGCCGATTCGGTTTGTGTTCACGGCGATGGTGCGAAGGCTCTAGAGTTCGTCGAGAAGCTCCGCGCAGGACTCACGAAGGAAGGTATCGACATCAAACCTCTGTCCGAAATCGTGTGATCGAGCGTCAAAAGCTGACACCGGGGACGGTTCTCTCTGTCAGCTTTTGCGCCTGAGATTTGAATAGGAAATATAATTAAATGTTATTTGTGCTTCTTTTATACAGATGCTAAGGTTATAGAAAATTAACAGTGTCTGGTGCATTGGAGCAGTCTTTATCAGAGGTAAAGAGGGCTCCATTTCTTTTAAACATTTTGTTTGAGACATATCGAGCGGACACTGAAATATAAGATACAAAATAGCAATCCGGTGAGCTTCATGCTGGGATCGCGATGCTTTACAGATCGCGAATCAGTGGTTGAGAACGCCATAGGAAACTGGAACAGGGGGATAGGTACCATGATCAAGCTTGTCAATGTATGCAAGAGCTTCGGCGATCTCGAGGTTCTCAAAAATGTAAACCTCGAGGTAAAGGAAGGCGAAAAGCTCGTCATCATCGGACCCTCTGGTTCAGGTAAGTCTACGACAATTCGGTGTATGAATTTTCTCGAGGAGCCGACCTCTGGAGAAGTTTATATCAATGGTACGAAGCTCACGAAGCAGAATAGGATACAGGTGATCCGCGATAACATCGCGATGGTGTTCCAACAGTTTAATCTATATCCGCATATGTCTGTTCTCAAGAATCTGACGCTGGCACCGATGAAGCTACATCATAAGTCGAAGGCTGAGGCAGAGGAGCTGGCGTACCATTATCTTGATGTCGTAGGACTTCGGGATAAGGCGCATGTTTATCCGACGGCGCTTTCCGGAGGCCAGCAGCAGAGAATCGCAATCGCAAGAGCGCTCTGCATGCAATCAAAGATCATTCTTTTTGATGAACCTACCTCAGCACTTGACCCGGAGACAATCCAGGAGGTTCTCGATGTCATGATCAAGCTCGGTCAGGAAAAGAACATCACGATGGTTGTTGTTACACATGAGATGGGCTTCGCCAGATCTGTCGCAGACCGCGTCGTCTTCATGGATCATGGGCAGATCATCGAGGAGGGCACGCCGGAGCACTTCTTCACTGATGCCCAGAATGAGCGTGTGAAGCTGTTCCTTTCAAAAATTATTCGATAATCGGACGCGGGGTTGATTATAGTGAAAAGATCAATTTGGTTGTAACCGGTTTTCGCCGGTTTCAATATAGATCTGCTATACCGGATCAATAAACGAAATTTAGAGGAGGATGCATTATGAAAAACAGAAAACTGATGGCGCTTGGTATGGTTGCTGCTATGACGGGAAGTCTGGCGGCTTGTGGTGGTTCTTCAAGCTCATCGACGACTACAGCAGCTGCTACGACGGCAGCAGCTACAACTGCAGCAGCGACGGAAGCGGCTACGACAGCGGCAGCAGCGGAGACAACTGCAGCAGCGGCTGAGGCTTCAGGCGATGCGGAGATCGGTGCAGACACGCAGGCGATTATCGACAGAGGTGTGCTTCGTGTCGGCGTAAAGAATGCTGTACAGGGCTTCTCCTTCCAGGATACGGTAACTGGTGAGTATGAAGGCCTCGAGGATGATCTTGCCAGAAAGATTGCAGAGGATCTCGGCTGCAAGGATGGCGTCGAGTTCACGACAGTAACTGCTGCAACCAGAACAGAACTTCTGGATTCCGGAGATATCGATTGTGTCATCGCAACCTTCACCATCTCTGATGAAAGAAAGAAGAGCTGGGACTTCACAACACCGTACTATACGGATCATAACGCAGTACTCGTACAGAAGTCATCCGGTATCACAGATATCAAGGATCTCATTAGCAAGAAGATCGGCGTTTCTTCCGGCTCTAACTCCGCGAAGGCTCTCGTACAGGAGCTCGTCGATGAGGGTCTCGTAGATGGTTCTAAGTTTGATAAGGATACCTTTGATCCGGCAACCTGGACTGAGGGCGTAACCTTCCAACAGTATGATGATTATCCATCCATTTCGACAGCACTCACAGCCGGCGAGGTTGATGGCTTCACGGTAGATAAGTCGATTCTTGCCATCTATAAGACAGATGACAGAGACTTCCTTCCGACAGAGTTCGCAGCACAGGATTATGGTATCGCGACGAAGAAGGGTTCTGACTTCTCGAAGTACACAGAGGCTGAGGTGCAGAAGTACCTTGCTGATGGTACGATCGCTGGTTGGATCAGCCAGTATGGTTTAGGCTGATTGTTCTAGGCTGATAACGTTTGAAAAGATATTTGTAAATGATCAAAAGCCGCCGGCGATTGCCGGCGGCAAAGATTTAAAAGTAAAGGAAAACACTATGGGCGGATTATTTTCAGCATATGCGTGGGGGATGGTGTGGAAGTTTCGAAGCACGTTTCTTCTGGGGCTTGCAAACACGGCTGCATCGGCTGCTGTAGGCATTATCCTGTCATTGATCCTCGGCATCATCTTCGGACTGATGGCAACCTCGGAGAAACCGGTTCTAAGAGCCATTGCTCGTGTGTATGTCGAGTTCATCCAGAACACACCGGTCATGCTGCAGGTGTGCTTCCTTTACTATTTTCTCGCTTTTTCACAGCATTCGATCGGAATCCTACCGACAGGTATGATCGGGCTTGGCGTGTATCACGGTGCGTATGTTGCCGAGGTTTTCCGTGCCGGTATCACAGCGGTACCGAAGGGGCAGTTCGAAGCGGCAAAATCGCAGGGCTTCAATTACTTCGAGGAAATGTATTACATTATCCTGCCGCAGACGGTGAAGATCATTTTGCCGCCGATGGTCAATCAGGTTGTCAATCTCATCAAGAATACTTCCTGCCTTTACATCATCGGTGGTACGGATCTAATTGCACAGACCTACAGCTTCGTCACCGGCGAGATTACGGGCGGAGCGTACGGTCCTGCTTATTTTGTAGCTGGCGCACTGTTCTTTGTCGTATGTTATCCGCTTTCAAGACTTGCGACGAACTGGGAGAAGAGATTGAAGGCACGTGAGGTTGCAACGGTCGCAAAGGCCGAGACAGCGGCAGTCTGATAGAAGGAGAATAGCATGGCAACACTGGGAGCAAGCTTTTCCATCATTACAAATCCGAAGATCATACAGTATCTTCTGAAGGGTACCCTCTTTACGGTTATCATATCCGTCGTGGCGGTTCTTCTTTCTATTCTAATCGGTTCGGTGCTGGCACTGGTAAGAAACTATTGCAATGCACCGGAGAATAAGTTTTTTAAGCTTTTGGCGACGATTTACATCGAGGTGTTCCGAAACACACCACTCATGCTGTGGGTGTTTATCGGCGTTGTGTTCCTGCCGATTCCGAAGGCGCTCACGCATAAGATGTTCGGACTAAGCTCTGTCGAAACCAAGCTCCTTTTCAAGGCGGCAATTTCACTGATTCTTTTTACGAGCGCTGTTATTGCAGAGATTATTCGTGGCGGCTTAAATGCAGTACCGAAGGGCCAATTTGAAGCAGCGCAGAGCCAGGGCTTCTCAGTTGTACAGGAGATGACCTATATTATCCTGCCACAGGCTTATCGGAAAATCGTCCCGACATTGCTTTCACAGGTGATCTCGACGATCAAGGATACCTCGTATCTTGCCAATGTTGCCGTCATTGAGTTGATGGCTAGGACGAAACAGCTTCTGTCCTCGGCAAACCGATACAATGGAACGGGCACGATCAATGCATCGGATGTTTTTGTACTCTTTGGAATAGCAGCCTTGATTTATTTCATCATTAATTTTACACTGTCTGTGATTGTGCGCCGGATGCAGAAGAAGCAGGCGAAGGTACCGGTCAGAGCACAGACGATGTGATGAAATAGGGAGTGAGTATGAAAAATTTTGTAATTACAATTTCCAGAGAGTTCGGAGCGAACGGGTCCGGTGTTGCAAAAGCGCTTGCGAAGGAGCTCGGCATCTATTATCTTGATCGTGACCTCGTGGAGGAGACTGCTGAGAGGATGGGAACGGATATTTCCTATGTCGGTGATAGTGAGGAGAAATCGAAGAACAGACTGCTTCACATGACACTGCCGCTTGGTTCCGGATCCATCTCGCATGAGGATGAGATCTTCCAGGTCGAGCGTTCGATCATCGAGGATGAGGCATCGAAGCAGAATATCGTGGTCGTCGGCCGGTGTGCAGACTATATCTTCCAGGATCATCCGAGACATCTCAATGTCTTCGTCTATGCACCGTATGAGGCGAAGCTCAAAAACATCATCGAGCTTCTGCATGTGCCGGACCACGAGGCCGAGAAGTTTATGAAGACGGCCGTTGCAGCGCGCAATGCCTACAGGAAGCGTTACTGCTATGGGATGGTGAACGACTATTCGTTCCGTGATATGATGGTGAATTCCGAGACGATGGGTGTCGAGGGCGCTGCGAAGGCAATCGCCGCCGTGGCCCGCGTGAAGTTCGATCTTCCGGCAGGGTCACTTGGAGAGTACGTCGTCGACGCGGATCAGTGAAGCTTTGCTTTGCGAAGCAAACATGTAAATAGCTATGTAAGGATTATGATACTCTTTTCGGGAAGGCAGATAAGGCGCTGTATATCGCAAAGGGCAAAGGGAAAAACAGGTATATCATTTATCGCGAAGAGATGCATGGCTCGGTGACGGTGCCAAAGAATGTCTCTGAAATCCGTTATGTGCAGAATTACACCCTGCGACTTGCCGAGTGTATCAATAAGTGCATGGATTTGCTGTGGCTGGATGGCACGAAGCAGCTTCGCTATACACAGGCGCTGATGATGGATACCTTTGCACTGAGCTTCATCGCGATGTACTGGCATGAAAAGAAAAGGGGTCTACAGCTTCCAGATGGAGAGGAAGGGTCCGTGCAGGCTTTCTTTGAAAAGGGAAAGGGCTATAGCGCAAATCATGAAGATGAAGAGCCACTGATCCATGCCGAAAGGACGACAGCGTTGTTTAGCTTATCGCTTTTGGCAGCAAAGAGAAGTGTGACATTTTCTGTTTTGAGAAGCTCGTTTACCTTCTGCTTAAAATCTGATGCGTCCGGATTTGACTCTAGTTCAGTCGTATATTTTTTGGAAAATTCCGGATACTTTTCTTCCACGTGATTAAACCATTTACGGAGCTCCTGGGAAGGAGCGATATCCTTCACCCAGTCAGAAAGCTCCGCTTTCTCTTTAGAGATACCACGTGGCCACAGACGATCTACAAGAAACCGCTCTCCATCGGATGGCTCCGGCGCATCGTAAATTCTTTTAATTTTCAGTTCTCCCATCGCTGATCTCCCTCAATTATCGCTTCGATCATACATAGCCCTGAAAACATCGGCAATACTGTAACAGCCATAAAGCTTGAAATATTTTATCAGCTTTTATAGAGCACTTTACATTTTCAGAGGACGTTACTGGATATATTTCTTTTCCATCTCTTCGAGAAAGGAGAGGTATTTCTTCTGCACACCCTTCGTATCTTCCTCTGCTTCAAACCGACGACAGTAGGCATCGACCTTCGCGAAATCCTCTTCCGAAAGCATCCGCTCCGCAAAGGGATAAACGACACTATTTTCTTTTTCCGTATGAAGACTAAGAAGATGTGCATAGCCCATGGCTTCTGTGATGATATCCAGCCGGATTTCATCCGTCGGTGTTTCCTTATAAACCTTCAGCGCCTCCTCGAGCGCCCGCACATGGCTTCTGCCAAGTTCATGCTCGACGAGCATTCCGTGTGTGATGAGGTTATCTGCGAGCTTTCCGAGCCGCTCTACCATAAGCGGGAACAGAGACTTCTCCTCCTTGCCATGATGATGCTTATCCGCATAATTCCGCACGAAATCGATGATACCTTTGAAATCCTCCTGATCGATCTCTTCCCCGTGCATAATCCTGATCGAATACTGCTGCATCACCTTCAGCATCCGATTAATATCCGCGTGCTCCTTGTAAATCTGAAAGCTCTTTTAGTCAATTCATTTTTTTCATATCAGAATATACAGTGAATCATACCGAATATATGTTGCAAAAGCAACGATATTTAATGTCAATGTGATAACGGGGACGGTTCTCTCTGCCAGCTTTTTATAAAGACCATGTCTTCAAAAAAGCTGACAGAAAGCACTGTCCCCGTTGTCACCCATTGTCATTTCTTTTGAATAAGAGAAGAGAGGCAAGAATATCTGCCCCTCTTTTCTCTACATAAAATCATTTCCAACCATTTGAAACATTTGATGCTTCTTTAACTTTGCAATTATGGCTTGATGACGATCTTGAGACCAGTCATGGCCATGTTGGTATGCATAGCGTCGTTAATCTTCTCAAGCGGGAACTTGTCTGTCAGAAGATCCTTTACAGGGAGACCTCTGTCATTTGCTTCCTTCAGGAACTCCATCGAATGAACCCAGTCCTTCGCCTGATAGGTCCAGGAGCCAGTCACCTTGATTTCCTTGTTGCAGATATCGAGATGCGGATTGTAGGTGGTGTCGCCGTTATTTACGAAGAAGCCGAGCTCACACATCGAACCGCCGCGGCGCACATACTTCCAGATGGTGCTTGCTGCCTTCGGAGAACCTGTGCACTGGAATGCCATCTCGGCACCTGTGCCGGAATATGTGCTTTTGAAGACTTTTACAGGTACTGACTGTAGTAGAAAGGCCATCATCTGGATGCACAACAGGATGACGCCGGATATGTATGCAGAGAAAGTGGATGCGGACAATATGCACACATTCTGGGATCCCGATATCGCCAAGTGGGTCGACTGATTTGGCGGAATATATAAAATAAGTATGCTGCATGCTAAAAAAGCAAAGACTGGGGATAAGACCAGCCTTTGCTTTTTATTGTTAGAGCATAATATCTTTTCGGATTTTAGAAGTGATTCTGTCGAGTACGCATGTAAAGTGATCGTTAGCGATGTTTTCTTGTTGGTCATCCATGAAGCATCTGCTTCAGCCATTTTCCGGTTTCTGAGAGATCCTGGTCGGTCCAGCCGCCAGTTGCGGACGTAACTTCAGGGCGGAGAAGAGATGCGGTTTCTGCTTTATTGCAGAGGCTCCAGGCAGCGTAGCTCAGGTTATTCTGATTGATAAGAGTCTTCCAGGCCTCAGCAGAAGAGTAGTCGATGCCACCGTTTCCGGAAGCGTCACAGATGCTGAACTCTGAAATAAAGACAGGGAGTCCCTTTTGACGGGCAGCTACAAGTCGATTTCTAAGATCGTCCTTGTGTGTGCCGGCATAGAAGTGCAGTGTGTACATGATGTTTTGCTGCCCTGTGATCGGGTCGGCAGCCGCCTGATCGATCGCCTGCGACCATGTAGGGGATCCGACGAGGATGATGGCGGAGGAGGCATTGGCACGAATCGCGGGGATGATGACGGAGGCGTAAGATTTGACGTCAGTCCAGGTCGTAGAGCCATTCGGTTCGTTACAGATTTCGTAGAGAACATTCGGATACGCCGCATACTTCTGCGACATTCGTGTGAAAAAGTCCTTCGCCTGCGCCTGATATTTCAGCGGGTTCTCATCATGAAGCACATGCCAGTCGATGATCACATACATCCCGAGGCTGTAGGCTGCCTGCACACCTTTATCGATAATGCCTTCGAGCGCTGCCTTATCACCACCCGCGCAGTAGCCGCCGTATTCATCTGTATACATGGCGAGCCGCACGAGGTTCACACCATAGTTATCCCGAAGATTCCGGAAGGCGTCAATGTTCACATACTGCGGGAACCAGGCGATACCATGCGTGCTGACACCCTTTAGCTGGAAGGGCTTCCCGTACTGATCGACGAGATCCGCGCCGCTGACAGATAGTGCGCCGTGCAGGGCGAGAGGAGTGGATGCGTTAGATGTATTCATAGAAGCGGTTTCCTGCGCCTTCGATGAAATCTGCGCTGCCGCTCGGGACTCTAGACTTGTGGATATGCTATCGGTTGTAATCGGCTGTACAGCAGCGTTTCGCTTGATGACAGCTGCAGAGGATGACGCCGCAACTAAAACGCTAAAAAGCATTGTCAAAAGAAATAGTTTGTTTCGCATTGCCATAACCTCCGGAACGTATCTACTTTTATTTCGACCAGAAACGAGAACTTATGATTGTGGCAGAATATAAGCCATTATGGTTCAGATAAAGAAGTATTCAAAAGAAAATATCATTCCTCGAGGTAGTGAACAGCTTTCCCGTGCGACTTAGCGTATTCAATCTCCGACCGTGTGCTGGAGCCGATATAACCGCCGACATTGACGACATAGATTTCATCGGCCATGTCGATCTTTCGTTTATGCATGTCATCCAGCATGATTTTCGTTTTTGTCAACGTGTCCTCCGACATCCCTTCCCAGACCTCTTCGTCACCGGCGTGTCCGAACAGGCCGACGCTGATGACAATGTTTCCTTCGAGCGTCAGACGCTTCTGCGCTTCCATAAACTGATCCTTGAAACGCGTACTGCCGCAGAGTGTGATGACTTTATAATTTCCGACCATAATTCCTCCAGAAGAAAGCTGCAAGATTTCACAGGATGCGGATTCAACTTTCCTGAATAAACCCTTATATGTCCTATGAAGTATTTCTATTAAGAATTGTAGCATATTCTGTGCTAGAATCATGGAAAATCTGTGACAGCTTTATGATAAAATGAGGCTTATTGCAGTGGAAATAAACTGGTTTTAAGCCTTTGGAAGTTTCCATGTAGATGGAAACAATCATGTTTTAACAAGAACTGAATCAAGAATTCTCGCGCCTCTACAGGTGGGGTGTCAGTTCGATCCAAAGGCAATGGAAGGATGTTTTATGCCGGGACTTGGTACGATTGCAAATTGTGCGGCAATTGCCGCTGCGGGGATTCTGGGTGTTCTTTTCGGCAACAGAATTAAAAAGCGGATGCAGGATACACTGATGGAAGCCAATGCTGTCGCCGTAATATTTCTCGGAATCGGTGGAGCGATGGCTAAGATGCTTTCCTATGAGAACGGAACCTTCTCGACGAAGGGAACCTTGATGATGATCGGAAGTCTCGCAATTGGCAGCATCATCGGCGAAATCATTGACCTTGAAGATAAATTTGTGACCTTCGGAGAATGGCTGAAAGTGAAAACCGGTAATGCCCGCGACCCGAAATTTGTGGATGCGTTTGTGACAGCATCGCTCACGGTCTGTATCGGTGCGATGGCGGTCGTCGGCGCGATTCAGGATGGCATCTATGGAGATCATTCTACACTCTTTGCAAAAGCAATCCTTGACTTCGTAATCATCCTTGTGATGTCGGCCTCAATGGGTAAGGGCTGTGGCTTCGCAGCCATTCCTGTAGGCATTTTCCAGGGACTGATGACAGTGCTCTCGACGCTCTTAATTCCTGTACTGACCGATACTGCGATGGACAATCTTTCCTTTGTCGGGTCGGTGCTGATTTTCTGTGTAGGCATCAATCTTCTGTTCGACCGGAAGATTCGAGTGGCAAATCTTTTGCCGTCACTGGTGATTGCGGTACTGTGGCGATAGGTTTTCAGATGTGATTTGTGATTATAGTGTAGTAGCGATGGATTCTAAGAAATCATAAGGAAATATACGGCTATATGAAAGAAACTGATATGAAGATAAAGCAGCCTAGGGCACAATTTCATCTCCCGGGTCTCTTTGAATTCTACGATTTCTACGCGGTTTTTCTGCCTTTGTTCTTTTCGCATCGTGAATACTTCTATGACTGGTGCGACATCGGTTCGATTTATGGCGCGCCGGGGCAGTGCATATGGGGCGGTGGCAGAGCTGGGTATGGCGATGCGGATCCGCTTCAAGTAAAAAGACTTCTGGAAAAATATCATATTTCTGCAAGGCTTACGTTCAGCAATTCTTTACTGACAGAAGAACATCTTTCCGATCATGATTGCAACCTACTGTGCGCATTATTTGAGAATAGTGGGGAGCAGGAGACGGGAGTCGTAGATAATAAAGTGAGAAACGGGATCATCATTTATTCCGCGCTGCTTTTATCGTATATCAGAGAAAAATATCCATCGTTCTATTTTGTTTCATCGACAACAAAGGTGATCACCAATTTCGACAAGTTTAAGCATGAGCTTGATCGGCCGGAATTCTCATATGTTGTCCCGGATTTTCGTCTGAATAAGCGCTTTACGGAGCTGGAGGATTTGCGTCAGGAAGAGAAGGAGAAAACAGAATTTTTGGTCAATGAATGCTGTAGCTTCGGCTGTCCGGACCGAAAGGCATGCTATGAAGCGGTAAGCCGGGTGGCGCTTGGGATAGAAGAACATCCGCATATGTGCGTATCGAATGACGCAAATGAGGGATATAAATTCTCAAACGCAATGAAAAATCCGGGTTTTATTTCCGTAGAGGCGATCCAGAACACATATATGCCGATGGGCTTCTCGAACTTTAAAATTGAGGGCAGGAGCCTCGGTAGTGCTTTGCTTCTCGAGTTTATCCTCTATTACATGACGAAGCCGGAATACCAGATCAATGTCCGCGAAGAGATCTACCTCGATAACGAACTGGATCTTTTTTAGTACTAGAACGTAGTGACAGAAAGGTTGGTTTTCATTGACAATACGTTGCTATCAAAAAATTTCTCTTTTGTCACATGATGAAAAAATAGTATTAGTCTTCATAGTGCCCGCGGCATGAAACTATTTCTAACTGATCCCCATGAATATCATACACAAGTCGATTGTCATCGTCGATACGCCGACTCCATCCGGACCTATACTTTAAGGGTTCTGGCTTTCCGATGCCATCAAAGCTTCCTCGTTCAATATCTTTGATCAGTTTGTTGATTCTTTTTAAGGTTTTCTTATCCTGTGTTTGCCAATACAGGTAATCATCCCAGGCTTCGTCAGACCAGATCTTCTTCATCGTTTTCGTCCTCAATCAGTTCATGTTCCTGACCTCTTCCACTTTCAATCTGTTTAAAACCGCGCTCAATTTTTGCTAAATATTTAGCATTTCTGAGTTCCTTTTGCATTTGGTTATATTCGTTGAGCGAAATAAAGACTACATCCTTGTTTTCTTTTCGAGTGACAAGTATGGTTTCTCCGTTACAAGCCTGATCACAGTAATCTTTTAAATTATTTCGTGCGGTAGAATAGTTAATTGCAATCATGTTGGACACCTCCATTTGTACAATATATTGTACAGATTATAGTACAATGTGTCAATGCTTCATTATCATGGTTTCTTGATGACATCAGGAAAACGTAGTGGAATATTTTATCTGCTCAGAGTATCCTATAAATAACAGTTTATTGAAAAAAGGAGGTTTAATTCGATGATCATTAAGGCAGTGAAGCTTTTCGAAAATGGCTACATGCTACAGCCGATGGCGTTTGGCGGTGAAGGCAAGGAAGGTTTTGATCCGAAGGTACGATACAGATCGAGTCTTCAGAATTATGTGATCGATACAGGTTCGGAGGTAATCCTCGTCGATACCGGCATGCCGAAGGAGTTTCCGGAGCAGGTACCGGACGAGAAGACGCCGATCTTTATGGGCAATAAGATTTCGGATTATGTGACGGCTCTTGCGACTGCCGGATATAAACCGGAGCAGGTGACGAAGATTCTGGTTACGCATAAGCATGGTGATCATACCGGTGAGCTTCGTTCCTTCCCGAATGCAAAGATTTATGCATCAAGAACAGAATGTGCGGCGGATGAGCTGAAGAGCTTCCCGAATCTTGTGCCGGTTGATTTTACAGACGGACCATATTATAACTTTCCGAAGTCACAGAAGATTGCGGAAGGCATCTATTATATCGAGGCAAAGGGACATACGACTGGAAACAGCCTCGTCATCGTAGAGGATGATGGACTGTTCTACATGATCCATGGTGATGTGACCTACTGTGATGAAGCGCTGTATGCGAATAAGCTTTCTGTCGTATTTGAAGATGTGAAAGCTGCACGTGAGACCCTGGATCGTGTCAGAGAATTTATCAGTAACCATCCGACAGTATACTGCTCGACACATACACCGCTCGGTTATGAAAATCTCGAGGCTAAGAAGGTAATTGATCTTAACAACCCACCTGAGATTATCCCGCCGAAGGAGGTAGTTTTCAAGACGGCAACCGGCAAATATGTCTGCTCGATTTGCGGTTATGTTTATGATCCGACAGTCGGCGATCCGTCACAGGGGATACCGGCAGGGACGAAGTTTGAAGACCTTCCGGCAGATTGGCATTGCCCACGCTGCAAGCAGGGCAAGGACAAGTTTAGCCGGGCGTAAAATTTTTTAGATTGAGAAAGGGTAACAATTATGACTAAGACAGGAGTACAGGAATATGTAAAGAAGGTAATGGAGGCACCAAGCTGCTGTCCGGAGGCAAAGGCTGCTTGCGAAGCATATCTCACAGCTGCCGGCAGCACTTGAAGCCGCGAAGAAGGCGAAGGCAGCAGGCGAGAAATACTGCATGTGCCCGGCTTGCCAGGCAGGTGGCAAGGTGCTGGATAATGCTGATGCCATTCTCGTATAAGATATAATGTTTTAAAATCTTAAAAGGCACTTCGGAAAGAGAAAATCTTTTTTCGAAGTGCCTTTTATCACAGAAAAAGTGTGAAATCTATAAAAGTATCTACTGCATGATTATATTATTTTGTAGTGCACATTTGCTGGTATTTGAAAGAGCTTGATCGAATAGATTTATGCCGTTAGATTTCTTTCGTTTAGCTTGTCAAATGCTTCCTCGACCATCTCTCGTGTGATCGGATACGGGTTATGATCGATATCCTTCATCTCTAGGGCATGTGTAATGACGGATTCGCGGTCGGCTTCAGTAAGTCCGAGGTCTTCAAGCTTCGTCGG
>OMZX01000112.1 GCA_900315665.1 uncultured Eubacteriales bacterium | reverse complement strand
ACCATCAGCGTACGAAGATCGTTCTCCGTGATGCCCTTTGACGGTAATGTCTTGATATATACGCCATCTCGAAGTACCGTGATGGTATCCGACATATCGATGACCTCCTGCAGGTCATGGGAAATGAAAATGATCGATGCGCCTCTATCACGGAGTCTGTACATTACCTTGTACAGCTCCTCTCTTCCTTCCTGGGAAAGGGCTGTCGTCGTCTCATCAACCACGACGATCTTCGGGTTAAAATAAGTAGCCTTGACGATCTCGACGAGCTTTCTGTCCTCGAAATTATAGTCATCGATCATATCGCCGGCATGAATTCTCTCGAAGCCGTATTCCTTAAGATATTCATTGGCTTCCTTGATCATGGCCTTTGTATTCTTGATACCATGCTTCACGAAGCGATCCTCATGACCGAGGAAAATATTTTCTGCGACCGTAAGGCCTGACAGTGTCCCCAGCTCCTGCACGATGATGGAAATGCCTTCATCATTGGCAGCAACCTGGTTTTCCGGATGGACCTCCTTGCCATCAAGCTCAAAGGTACCGGAATCAATCGTGTAAATACCGGTCAGCATGTTTGTGAGTGTTGACTTACCGGAGCCATTCTCGCCGATCAGTGCGTGAATCTCAGCCCGATTCACATCAAAGGAAACATCCTGTACCGCCTTCGTGATACCGAAGGATTTGTTGAGATGACGAATCTTTAGGAGCACATCCTTCCCGTTTTCCAGGGAAACCGCGGAAGTCTCTTCTATTTTCTTTTCTTCTGACATGTTTTCCTCCGTTCTCACTTACTTAACGATCTCACCCTTCTCTGTCTTTGAGGTGAGTGTGATGACAATCAAGAGTGCAAGACCTGTGATCACGTCCTGGATCGCAGTCGGTGCACCAAGTGCGATAAAGCCATAGAAAATAATGTTGATGGCAAATTCTCCGATGACAATAGCCTGCAGCGGGATGCCATATTTACGGAAGGCCATACCGAAGAAGCAGCCCATAGTCGGGATGAAATTTCGGCTCATAGAGCCCATACCAGTTTGTGCTACCATAGAGGAGCCATAACCGATCGTAAGGATACCCTCGATACCGAAGAAGGCACCACTCAGTATAAAAGCGATGACCTTATATTTATTGACGTTAATACCCATGTTCTTCGCGACAAATTCGTTTGATCCGATCGCATAGGTGTAGGTTCCGATTTTCGTGTAGTTCAGAATAATATACGCAATGGCAAATGAGATTGCTGCGAGAATCAGATTGCCCGGCATCATACCGAAACCACGAAGATCTGATGGCAGCGTCGGTGCCTGCGAGCCGGCGATGTAATTTGCCAGCGATTCATAGATCAGTGCAAGACCCGTCGTGACGATCATGGACGGGATACGGAGCTTTACATAGAAAACACCGTTCAGGACGCCGACGATGGCGCCACAAAGGATACTGCCGATGAGAATACCGGCATATCCGAGATTAAAGTTCGTGGCAAGTACACATCCGACGATGGCGGACAGCATGATGTTTGCGCCGATGGAAAAGTCGAACATACCCATGACCATGACGAAGTAGAAGCCGATGGCACCAACGGTTGCAATAATACTTGCTTCAAAATAACTCACCAGATTCTTCGGTGAGCCGAAATTACCCGGCGTCAGGATCTTAAATACAGCCCATGATACAAAGAGCATGATGAGAAGCATCGCGTAGCCCTTTGCCGCGCCGGATAATCCCTTTTTTCCTTTTCCTTGTGAAGAATTCATATCGTTTCGGACCTCCGATGAAAAATAGGAGAAAGCCTCCCACCGCAAAAAGCGGAACTAAAGGTATAAATATAGCCGGTATCTGAAAGGATACCGGCCGATTTTGTTTCAGGATTTATTTCCCTGATCTTGCTGCTGCATCCTCGATGGAAATCTTTGCAGCTGCTGCCTTCAGACCGTCGAAATCAAGCTTTGACATTTCGACAAGTTCGTCATCTGTGTATGGAAGCTGGTCTACAAAGTACTTCTCATATGCCTTGTAATCATCAGCAGATGAAACGAAGAGGTATGGGAACGGAACATCGTTGAAGGTTCCTTCGAAGCCTGTGTAGTTACCCTTGATTGCGTTGTAAACCATCATGAAGGCAATCAGCGGATCGCAATAATGTCCACCGGACTCACCAGCCATGGAACCGTTTGCAAGTCTCTCGCCGAGATCCGGAAGGAAGTCTGTAGAAACAACATCGATATCCTGTGTCTTACCAGCCTTCTCGATCGCTGCGATAGCGCCCTGGAGAGGATCTCCGCCGCCGCCTGCCGGAATGATGGCATCAAGATCAGGATCCGCTGCCATGAGTGCATCTGCTGCCTTCGCACCGCCTTCGGAGGTTGTACCTGCGTACTGCGGCTCGGAAAGCTTAGCCTGGTCATCGGCATGTGCTGCATTCCACTCATCTACGCCCGCCTTATAGCCTTCCCATCTGCCAAGCCATGTAGCATCGCCCTGCTCCCAGCCGATGAGACCGATATCTCTGTCGCCCTTGTCAAGAAGAATCTGTACGAGCTTCTTACCATTTGCCGGCTCATCCTCATGGACAGCGCCTACATAGTAAGGGGAATCTGTTGCCATAAGAACTGTGCAAGATAAACCTTGTTATCGTTGCAGGTCTTGATTGCGGACTGCATCTCGGTATCGGATGAGTTACAGATGATGATGCCCTGGCAGCCTGCTGCTGCGAGCTGCTCAACGGATGCTGTAACCTTCTCGGATACATGGCCCTGATCAACGTACTGAACCTGTACGCCGAGTGCCTTTGCAGCCTCATCAAGAATCAGCTTACACTGAGAGCCAAGTACATCGGTTGAAGACCAGATGGAAACACCGATCTTAATGTCCTTGTTGTCAATGCTTGCTGCCGGAGCTGCTGCGGCTGCTGTAGTCGATGCTGCTGCATCTGCCTTAGCGGCTGCTGTCGTAGCAGTGCTGCTGGATGAAGATCCGCCGCAGGCTGCGAGGCTTGCGATCATGGCTGCCGATGTCATACCGGCAACGAGTTTTCTGAAGATTTTTCTCATTTCTATCCTCCTGTGTTACTTGGAAGCCAGCTTTTGTTTATTTTTTATGACTTCCACCGAAATTTGATACTCATAATGTACAGGATGACAGGAAAATATACAAGCTTTTGCGGT
>OMZX01000057.1:9595-19515 GCA_900315665.1 uncultured Eubacteriales bacterium | reverse complement strand
CGTCCGCCCTATACTCCACGTCATACGAATGGCCATTCACGCAAGCGTGATGTCCATTCGTACGACGCGGAGTGCAGTTCAAACTTATTCAATGTTTTGTACCTGTTCTCTGATCTTCTCGATTAATGTCTTCAAGGCGATGGCATCGTCGGCGGTGACGAGATCCTGGGCCTTTGAGAGGGTTGTGTTGGCTTCACGGTTCATTTCCTGTGCGAGGAAGTCAAGCTCACGGCCGACGGAACCACCATCGATAAGCTTCTTCTCCATATTTTTGATATGGCTGTGGAGACGTACTCTTTCTTCGTCCGTGCATACTTTATCAGAATAGATCGTCACTTCTTCGACGATCCGGTCCTCATCGATTCCCGTCGTGCCGAGGAGCTCTGCCACTTTATCATGAAGCTTCTTTTCATAAGCCGCTACGATTTCCGGCGCGCGTACATCGATCCGTCCGACGATCTGCTCCATTTCAGAAAGCTTATCAAGGAGATCCTTCTTCAGGTTTTCTCCTTCACGCGTTCTGTTCTCCACGAACATTTCGAGGGCTTGACGGAGCACCGGCTCGAGACGCTCGAACAGGAGGGCATCATCCTCAGATTCTTCGCTAAGAGACAGCACCTCGGGCATCGAGGCGATGTTCATGACGGAAACATTGTCCGGAATCGCATATTCGGACGCAATTTTCCGGATGGCACTTAAATACTCACCTCACCGGCGAGGGACAGGTTCAGATGCACGGACTGTTCCCCACCGGAAAAAGCTTCATAATTAATGAAAAGATCCATCTTCCCACGGGTCACATAGTCCTTCAGTACCTTACGGATATTTGATTCGTTTGCATTAAATTGCTTCGGCATCCGGATATTCAAGTCGAGAAAACGGGAGTTCACAGATTTCACCTCGACAGAAATCCGATAGACAGCATCCGCATATTCAGCACGGCCAAAGCCGGTCATACTTCTTATTTCCATATTGCGTCATCCTTTTTTAATTGTCCATGGTCATCTCATGATCGTATGAACAGGAATGGACAATTTGATTTTTTATATACTTTATTATAAAGTGATAGCGCACAGTCACTCACGTGTGTGCAGACTTTTGTTTATTATAATTCACGGGAAAATATTAGTAAAGTTAAGGGTGTCACCTTTTAGAAGGAGTCAGTTTATGGCATATGACGGGCTGGTCGTTTCTGCGACGGTAAAGGAATTTCGGGAGCGTCTGATCGGAGGAAAAATAGCGAAGATCACACAGCCGGAGAAGGATGAGATTCATCTTGTCGTCCGGAATCAAAAAGAAAACACGAAGGTACAGATCTCGGTGAATCCATCGCTTCCGCTCTGTACGGTCTATGATGGAAATAAGCCATCGCCGGTGACTGCGCCGAATTTCTGTATGACGCTTCGGAAGCATATCGGCAACGGACTCATCACAGACGTGCGGCAGCCAGAGCAAAAACTCCACATGGACGGGCTCGAGCGAGTCATTCTGTTCGAGATTGAGCATCTTGATGAGATGGGCGACCGGGGAAAACGTATTCTGTCGGTTGAACTCATGGGAAAATACTCTAACATTATTCTGCTCCGCGAGGACTATACGATCATTGATTCGATCCGCCGCATCTCAGCCTCGCAGTCTTCTGTCCGCGAAGTACTGCCAAACCGGCCTTATTTTATCCCGGATGCAGGAGAGAAGAAAAATCCGCTTGCACTGACGGAGATGGATTTTACCGCACTGATGAGTTCACAGCCGGAGCCGACCTTCAAGGCGCTCTTCCACTCGATTACCGGACTAAGTCCTGTCACCGCAAGTGAGATGTGCTTCCGTGCGGGTGTTGATCCGGACCTCAGCGCGAACTGCCAGCGTGAAGATTCGCTGAAGAAGCTCTATACCGCGTTTTTCTCGATCATCAACCAGGTTGCCATTGATCGCCGCCCGGATCCTGTCATCCTTTATAAGGAAGACACCCCGGTTGAGTTTTCGGCGTTCCCACTCACGATGTACTGCCAGGATGAAGTCTCCGAAACTGCCAATGCCTACACCACTGGCTCAGCTTCTAGCATTTCTGTCAACAAGGACGCAACCGGTGCGGAATACCGATGTGAGCATTATGCTTCCATGTCCGAGGTGATTCATCATTTCTACGAGGAGAAGGATACATCGTCCCGCATCCGGCAGCGCTCGACGGATCTTCGCAAGGTTTTGAACACACTGATGGAGAGAGAATCAAAGAAGCTGATGCTCCAGGAAAAGCAGCTGAAAAGCACAGAGGGGAAGGACAAATATCGCGTATATGGCGAGCTTCTGCATACCTATGGGTATTCGCTGGAAGGCGGCGAGGATCATCTTGATTGTGAGAATTACTATACAAATGAAGAGATCCGGATTCCGCTCGATTCGACACTCTCTGCCTCTGAGAATGCAAAGCACTACCTTGACCGGTATGACAAGCTGAAGCGGACGGAACAGAATGTGACGATCCAGCTCCAGGAAACGAAGCGGACGCTTGAACATCTCGAGTCGATTGAGACCGCACTCAGTCTCGCAGAGGGGGAGGAGGATCTCGCGGATCTTCGTCGGGAAATGCAGGACTTCGGCTATCTTCATCATATCGTACAGAAGAAGACGGAAAAGCTCCAGAAGAAGTCGAAGCCATACCATTTTGTATCATCGGATGGCTATGAAATTTTCATCGGAAAAAACAACTACCAGAATGAAGAAGTAACCTTCAAAATCGCAGACGGCGGTGATCTCTGGTTCCATGCCAAAAATGTTCCCGGCTCCCACGTCATCGTAAAAACCGGCGGCAAGCCCTTCTCGGAGCTGCCCGACCGCCTCTTCCTCGAAGCCGCCGGCCTCGCCGCCTACTATTCCTCTCACCAGTCCGACCAAAAGGTCGAGGTAGACTACACCCTCCGAAAAAACCTCCGCAAAGTCCCAAACGCAGCTCCCGGCTTCGTCATCTACCATACAAACTACTCGATCACTGTAGCGCCGCAGAAGCTCGCCTGATTTTCCTACTTTATTGACGATGCGCAGTGTGATTGAGCTCTGGCGCATAGACAGGCTGTCGCGGAATGCGGCAGCCCCCTTTTTGGCCAATGCTCTCTTGAGGGGCACCCGTACGAACATAAAGCCGAAAGTCTTCGCTAGCCAGCCATCCCGAGCAGGGTAAAAAATCGGTGCCCACAAGGCCCGATTTTTTAGGCCCGTTGAAGGAAAAATCCCTTCAAGGATTTTTCCTGAATCGGGCCGGCCCAGTTCGGGATGGCTGGATAGCGGTAGACTTTCGAGCGTGAGCTAGGGTGCCCCTCAAGAGAGCATTGGCCAAAAAGGGGGCTGCCGCATTCCGCGACAGCCCCTTCATTACGACAGCATCACTGCACGTCGTCGTCATTTTCCTCTTCCCAGTTCGTGAACACAGCCTGCACATCCTCGGACTCATCGAGAAGCTCCAGCGTTCTGCGAAGACCCTTGACAGCCTCCGGATCGGTTACAGAAACATAATTCTGCGGTACCATCACGACATCAGCCTCTGCCATCGGCAGATTCTGCTTTTCAAGATTCTCACGAACTGTCTCGAAATCATTTGGATCCGTATAAATCACATACGAATCCTCTTCCTCCTGGATATCCTCAGCACCTGCGTCGATAGCCATCTCCATCAGTGCATCGAAATCCTTATCGAGGTCATCCATCGCTTCCTTATCAAGGATAATCTGGCCCTTCTCATCAAACATGAAGGAAACCGCACCCTGGGATGCGAAGGAGCCGTGACCCTTTGTAAATGCAGAACGGACATCCGCCGCTGCACGGTTCTTGTTATCCGTCAGTACCTTGACGATGATGGCAACGCCGTTTGGACCGTAGCCCTCATACTGAAGCTCCTCGAAGTTGTTTGCATCCATGGAGCCTGCTGCCTTTTTGATACCATTGTTAATCGTATCATTCGGCATGTTGTTTGCCTTTGCCTTTGCAATGACAGCGGCAAGCTTCGAGTTGTTCGCCGGGTCAGGACCGCCTGCCTTTACAGCAAGTGCAAGCTCATGGCCGATGATTGTAAAGATCTTGCCCTTCGCTGCGTCGTTCTTCTCCTTCTTTGCACGAATGTTTGAAAACTTGGAATGTCCTGACATAAAAACTTCTCCTTTATTGCTCTACTTCTTTTACTTCCAATGCTGACTCCCGGCACATCCTCACAAACCGTACAGGGATCAAACCCCTATAAAAATGAAGTTTTCGACCGCAGCCGGCATAAAACTATATCACAAACTGAATCAATATACCACAAACGTATAAGAGAATTCAAGACTGTTTCAAGATAAAATCGCGGTACATCTCCTCCGTCATATCATGTGTGCCGACGACCTCACCATCCTTAAGATATACGCGCGGCACCCGCTTCCCGATATCACAGAGCACCTCATAAGTAAAAAGTCCGAAGGCCTCCCAGTCATAGAGCATGAGCTCATCGTCCTGATCCCTGCCAAGCATCGTCACGACATCGCCGACGCTTACCGGTGCATCCTTCACCTCTGTCACATCAATCATGAACTGATCCATACACACACGGCCGAGAATCCGGCAGCGCTTTCCATGTACCAGCACCTCCGCCTTGTTTGAAAGTGCTCTCGGCAGGCCATCACCATAGCCACAGCTTACTGTCGCAACCTTCATCGGACGTCGGGACACAAACGTACAGCCATAGGAAATCGGGGTACCGGCTGGAATATCCTTCACAAATACAACCTCAGACCGCCAGGAAAGGACCGGCGTCAGCTTAATAATATTCGCATCCATTTCATCGGATGGCAGAATCCCGTAAATGCAGATGCCATCCCGGACCATATCAAACTCCGTCCCGACTTTGTCGATGATGCTCGCAGAATTTGCGCAGTGCTTTATAGGGATATGGATGCCCTCTGCTTCCAGCTTCTCAACGAAGGCTCTGTAACGATCCAGCTGCACCTTCGTAAACCTCTGATCCTTCTCATCCGCCGTTGCAAAATGTGTAAACACAGTTTCCAGCTTAAGTCTTGGTGTTTCCGCAATCTTCTTCGCGATCTCCAGGGCGTCTGTCTCCTCCACCTGGATACCGATCCGGCCCATCCCGGTATCAAGCGCCATCGTGACGGAAACTTCATCAAAGCCAAGTCGCTCCGCTGCCTTTGAAATGCTTTCCGCCTGCTCAACCGTGAAAACCGGCGGCATAATATGGTTCTTCAGCATCTCTTCATAACCACTCTCCGGAATCACGCCAAGGCAAAGAATCGGCTTCGTGATACCATGCCTCCGGAGGATCGCACCCTCAGTCACCTCCGCAACGGCATACATATCCGTAAGATCATCAATGGCCCACGCAATCGCCGGTGCGCCATGTCCGTAAGCATCTGTCTTTACAACCGCACAGAATTTAAGTCTTGACGGGATGTTCTTCTTCGCATTGATGACATTTCTCCGGACCGCCGAAAGATCAATTTCCGCCCAGGTCCTATCATATTTTCGATTCAGCATATTTCTATTGCTTTCCTTCATAAATGTATATATTTTGGACAATTCGTCACAATATTCTACTCCTAAGCATCCTTCTCTTTCAAGTCTCAAATTCTATATCCTGATGAAAAGCCGAAGGGGCTTCCGCACTCAACTCATTCTGTGCGGCAGCCCCGGTTTTACCAAGAAAAATTTCAGTCCAGAAAATTAATGTCCCTCTGCAGTTCAGCATCCGAAACCTTCACCGGTCTCACAGAATACTTCCCTTCGATAGCCTGTTCAATCACAAGCGGAATCTCATCTGCGGTTTCTCGTGCAAGCACGCCGTGCGTACCATGCACCTTCGCAGCCTCACCGCCCGCAAGAACATGCAGAATCACACCGGCCTTTGCCGCCTGAAACGCCATGATGACATCGAGAAGCAGTGTGCCCGTCTTCTCAGTGCCGTCTCGATCCTTCGAAACCTTATCGACAGAAGCCGCCTTTGCCTCCGCCCTCAGAAGCATATATATGCCTGTGATAACTCCGCTAAGAACATCGCCGCTGCCACCCTTTGAAAGTGCAGGCGATACCAGCGGGCATTGGAACACCGTGCCATAGACAAGGAACGATAAATCCACCTCTGATTTTTCACCGTCAATACCTGTTTCCGTCGCATGATTCGGCATCGCGACAACCGTACCGGCGCTTTTCAGCACAGTCGTGACATTGTGCTTTGTCGCGAAGGTTGCCGCGATGGTCAAAGCATCTTCATTAATTTCCGACGTCTCTTTTTCAATCCCGTCATGTCTTAGAAGTCGTTTCATCTCCATCGGATGCGGCGTGATGACGACATACATACCTGAAAGATGTGAGAACGTATCAAGCCCCGAAAATTCAGTCTGCCGGTCCAGTACGCCATCCGAAATCATGTTGAGCGCGTCGGCATCGAGCAGCATAAAATCCGGATGGCAGGTCTTCGGATGACCGCCATTCAATTTCTGAAGTCCATCCGCAATGGCTCTTAAAAGTGCTTGCGAAAGCAGAGACTTCCCGAGCCCCGGTCCTATGATCACAGCATCCGCCCAGGTAAGTTCCCTCTCTGCTAAACAAACGAGCTCCGTCGTCTCATCATAGGTATCGACGATTGCCTCGGGCAGGAGCATCTGTAGTGGTATGCGATTATCGGCATGGCTTAGGATCTTTACTAGTCCTGCGCCGGATCGATAGCAGGAAAATGCAGAAAGAAACGCTGCGCCGCACATGCCTCGCGACCCCGCTACAATCAGCACCTTCCCATAGGTTCCCTTATGACTTTCCGGAATCCGCGTTGGAATCAAACTAAGTGCTCGTTTCCAATCCCGGTCGACTTCAATCTCTGCCATATTTGTCATCCCTTCAAACTGATCCGTTACCTTCAAGAACCGCCATTGCGGTCACAATTTCCTTTGTATCCGATATTGCGAGATGAATTTTCACGCCATGTAAGCTTTGGAATTTTTCCAGTGCGCCACCATGAAGCATCACATACGGTTTCCCGAGCGGATCCCTCAAAATCTCTATATCTTCAGGGCGAAAGCCGCGGAAGCCAGTGCCGAAGGATTTAGCCACCGCTTCCTTACAGGCAAAATCGCCGGCAAGCATGGCCGCATGGCCACCGGCCTGCCGGCGTTCTTCTTCCGTAAAAATCCTGTTCTGCACAGAAGCCTTCATCCGTGCCACTCTCTCTATTTCCAGAATATCATTTCCTATCCCGAGGATCACTCGTTCTTCTCCTCATCCTGATTTCTGTAAACCTCACCGACCCGGTAGCTTAACCGCATGAGTGACTCAGAAAGATGTACATTTTCAATCACGATATTTTCCGGCACTGCCAGATCCACATGGGCGAAATTCCAAATGCCTACAACACCGTCTGCAATCAGGCTTTCCACCACCTCTACAGCAGGTGCCTTCGGGATGCAGATGGCCGCCATTTTGATACCATGATCCTTGACAAAATCATCCATCTTTTCCATCGGAAGCACCGGTGCGTTACCGACAGTCGTACCAATCACCCTCGGATCCTGATCAAATACCGCCTTAATGAGGAAACCTCTCTTTCGAAAATTTGTATAGTTCGCAAGAGCTTGTCCGAGATGCCCGGCGCCTACGATAATCATATCATGTTCTACATCAATATTCAGTATTTTTGCGATTTCGTCATGCAGATTTTTAATGTTATAGCCATAACCCTGCTGACCGAAGCCACCGAAATTGTTTAAATCCTGCCGGATCTGCGAGGCCGTCAGATGCATCCGCTTACTGAGCTCATTCGAAGAAATCCGCTCTACACCCTGCTCCATCAGATCCTCAAGATATCTATAATACCTCGGTAGACGTAAAATCACCGCCTGTGAGATTTCCTTTTTTGCCATCCCTACTCCTTTCGCAGCCCTTCTTTTCAATTTGAAACGAGGTTGCGGAATTTTTGTCATTCCTGTTAAGAATTATACAATCCTGTGAAATCAATGTCAATAAAGTTGCTGAAAGCGCTCACATTGTCCCCGAAATAAACCAAACTGCTGCGGTGAAATTCAAAAAATACTGCAAAATGGCGACCAAGAAATGATCCGGCCGGTGACATTCAAATGCCAACGGCCGGACCACTTCTGCATCGCCATTTTGCAGTATTTTTGATATTAAATCTTCGGTGTACGCTTCAAAATTGCATGTCTTTCAGGGCCATTCGAAACCATCGTGATCGGCGTACCGATATGCTTCTCGATGAAATCAACATAGTTCTTACAGTTCTCCGGAAGATCCTCATAATTCTTGATACCACGGATATCACAATTCCAGCCCGGAAGCGTCTCATAAACCGGTTTTGCCTTATTGAGAAGAGGTGTAACCGGGAACTCATCCGTTACCTTCCCATCGATTTCATAGCCGGTGCAGACCTTGATTTCCTTTAAATAACCGAGGACATCAAGTACTGTCAGGGCCACCTCGGTTGCGCCCTGCAGTTCGCAGCCATACTTCGAAGCTACGGCATCATACCAGCCGACTCTTCTCGGGCGACCGGTCGTCGCGCCAAACTCGCCCTTGTCACCGCCGCGCTTCCGAAGCTCATCCGCTTCTTCGCCAAACAGCTCGGAAACAAAATCACCGGCACCGACAGAGGAAGAATATGCCTTTGTAACCGCTACGATATCCTTAATCTCATATGGCGGGATACCGGCGCCAACAGCACCATAGCCTGCCAGTGTAGAACTCGATGTCACCATCGGATAAATGCCATGATCCGGATCCTTCATAGTGCCAAGCTGGCCCTCAAGGAGAATCGTCTTCCCTTCCTTCAGTGCTTCACGCAGGAATTTCGATGTATCCGCAAGATACGGACGAATCAGCTCTCTCTGCTTATGCATCTCCGAAAGTAAATCCTCATACTGAAGCTCCGGCTGGTGATAAAGCTCGCGGAGGGTAGCATTCTTGATCTCAACTACCTTATGGAGTCTATCCTCAAGCACCTGATCATCATAAAGCTCGCAGACCTGCAAGCCAATCTTTGCGAACTTATCGCTGAAGAAAGGTGCGATACCGGATTTTGTCGAACCATAGGATTTCCCGGCGAGTCTTGCCTCCTCGAGAGAATCAAATAAAACATGATAGGGCATCATCACCTGCGCACGATTCGAAATAAGAATCTTCGGTGTCGGCACACCAGCAGAAACAATATCCTTCAGTTCCTTCACGAACTTCTCGATATCGAGTGCTACGCCATTGCCAAGAACCGACGTCGTATGATGATAGAAAACACCACTTGGAAGAAGATGAAGAGAAAAACGGCCATATTCATTGATGATCGTGTGGCCGGCATTGGCACCGCCCTGAAAACGAACGACGATGTCCGAAGTCTCGGCAAGCATATCCGTAATCTTGCCCTTACCTTCATCTCCCCAGTTAGCGCCTACAATTGCACGTACCATGTAAAAACCTCCTGTTTTGTTCCGGAAAACCAGAACCGATACCCTTCACCTTTTCAGAAGCTCCGTGCAGAAGCTTCAGGATTCGTGACCAGAGCACCGTACACTATTTCTTTTTCCCCTTCGTGAGATCCGTGAACCACATGTACACATAGATGACAGCAGGCACGATCATCAACACGAAAAGATCTGCCAGAAGATACTCCCTCGGCGCCCCACTAAACGCAAGTATTAATAAAAGAATAAGCAGCACTGCAATAACAATAAGTGCAATCCGCGCCAGCGTCCGCTTCAAAGAAACACCTCCCGCCTGCGACCCCGCAGACGAAGAACATTATAAGTTATCCCAGCATAGGTTGCAAGCGCATTTAAATAGAGGTTGTGCTCGAAGCTCGGGTGAGCGCTGGAACCGTGAGGGGGCGCTCCTCAGAAGCCAAGGACGCCAAGTCTTAGCGCTATCCAGCCATCACGAGCTGGGCCGGC
>OMZX01000057.1:0-9576 GCA_900315665.1 uncultured Eubacteriales bacterium | reverse complement strand
GGCTAGCTGAGACTTGCGTCAGAATGGTTTCTGAGGAGCGCCCCCTCACGGTTCCAGCGCTCACCCGAGCTTCGATCTTTACTTTTTTGATTAAACGTTGATCTCTGCCGTCATGCCGAGGACGTCCTTATGGGCATCGAGGATCGGTTTTACGACTTCAGTGATGTAGTCCTCGGTCTGCTGCGGGGCCCGGCCGACGTAGCGTCCCGGCTTCATCGAAGCCTTCAACTTCTCTAAATCAAGATGGAAGGATGGATCGGCTGCGATGAGTTCCAAAAGAGGGTTATCTTTTCCTTCTTCCTTTACGGCTTTGCCGGCCTGCATGCTGAGCTCACGGATCTTCTCATGAATTTCCTGGCGGTCGCCGCCGGCTTCGACAGCATCCATCATGATGTTCTCGGTCGCCATGAACGGAAGCTCCGCCATGAGATGCTTCTCGATGACCTTCGGATAAACGACGAGGCCATCCACGACATTGAGATAAAGATCGAGGATACCATCAATTGCGAGGAAGCCCTCCGGCACCGACAGACGCTTGTTTGCGGAGTCATCGAGCGTCCGCTCAAACCACTGCGTCGAGGAAACGAGCATCGGATTCATGAGATCCGACATCACGAAATCAGAAAGCGATGCGATACGCTCTGAACGCATCGGGTTCCGCTTATAGGCCATCGCCGAGGATCCGATCTGATGCTTCTCAAACGGCTCCTCGATCTCCTTCATATGCTGAAGCATCCGGATGTCATTCGTAAATTTATGTGCCGACTGTGCGATACCTGCCAGAATCGACAGCACCCGATAATCCACCTTACGGCTATAGGTCTGCCCTGAAACCGGATAACAACTCTTGAAGCCCATCTTCTCCGCGATTTTCTGATCCAGCGCCCGGCACTTCTCGTGATCCCCGTGGAAAAGCTCGAGGAAAGATGCCTGCGTACCCGTCGTACCCTTCGAGCCGAGAAGCTTCAAGGAATCAAGCACATAATTGAGATCCTCAAGGTCCATCACGAGGTCATTGATCCAGAGCGTCGCACGCTTTCCTACCGTCGTCGGCTGTGCCGGCTGAAAATGTGTATAGGCGAGCGTCGGCAGATCCTTATACTTCATCGCGAACTTTGAAAGCTCATTGATGACATTGAGAAGTTTTTTCCTTGTCAAGCGGAGCGCCTCGCGCATAATGATCACATCCGTGTTGTCTCCGACGTAGCAGCTCGTCGCGCCGAGATGAATGATGCCCTTTGCCTTCGGGCATTCGACGCCATAGGCATAGACATGGCTCATCACATCGTGGCGGACCTCCTTCTCACGCGCCTCGGCAACCTCATAGTTGATATCGTCCTGATGCGCCTTCAGCTCTTCAATCTGCTCGTCCGTAATATTTAGCCCAAGCTCCTGCTCCGTCTCCGCCAGCGCGATCCAGAGCTTCCGCCAGGTTCTGAACTTGAAATCCTGTGAGAAAATGAACTGCATCTCCTTCGATGCATACCGTCCTGCCAAAGGGCTGATGTAACCGTTTCTCTCTGCCATGCTTCCTCCTCTTTCGCCAATGCTTCCATCATACACAAACAACTACCATATTGAAAATCTGCAGGGCCGCCGTGGCCGGACAGCGCTTCAGATTACCTTAAAACATCCTGCATCGAATAAAGTCCCTCTGTCTTTCCAGCGAGGAACTTCGCTGCGTTCAATGCGCCATTTGCAAAGATGCTTCTCGAATATGCCGTGTGGTTAAAGGTGATGACCTCATCTTCTCCGGCAAAGATCACATCATGAACACCGGGCAATGTGCCGCCGCGCACCGAGCTGATACCGATTTCCTCATGCGGACGCGCCTCACGACGCTCCGATCTGTCATAGACATAGGCTAGCTTATGGTCCAGTGCTTCATTGGCTGCATCGGCCAGCGCTACCGCTGTACCGCTCGGTGCATCCAGCTTCCGGTGATGATGCTGCTCGACGATCTCGATATCGAAGCCCTTGTCATAGAGCTTCTTTGCCGCTTCCTTCACAAGGTCAAGAAGAAGGTTGACACCGATGCTCATATTCGCACTCCGAAGCACAGCCGCCTTCTTCGTTACAATATCGATCCGCTTCAGCTGTTCATCAGAAAGCCCCGTCGTACAGAGAACAACCGGTTTCCCGGACTTCTCTACAAAATCAAGAAGCCCGTCCACCGCCTTCGCCGTCGAAAAGTCAATGATCACATCATAGTCTTCCCGGATCTTGTCGAAGGTACCATAAACCGGAAATCCGAGGGCCGGATCACCAAAATGATCCTCCCGGTCTACACCGGCTACGACCTCCACGCCGTCCATCACTTTTGCACAGTTCACAACATTCCGTCCCATGGCGCCCATCGCCCCATGCAGCAGAAGCTTAGTCATACTTTGTTCCTCCTTATAGCACACCGAAGCCAGTCATGGTCTCCTTCAAAAGTGCCTTCGTCTCATCCGTCGCCTCTGTAAGCGGCAGCCGCATCGAGCCGACGCCCTTACCTTGGAGATTCAGAGCAGCCTTCACCGGAATCGGATTCACCTCATGAAACAGTGCCTTAATCAGTGGAAAGGCACGAAGCTGCTCCTTCCTTGCTCCGACAATGTCTCCGGCAAACCACTTCGCGCAAATCTCATGTGTTTCCTTCGGTGCGACATTGGAAAGCACAGAAATGACACCCGATCCGCCAAGCGAAAGAATCGGTACGATCTGGTCATCATTACCGGAATACAGAAGAAAATCATCATCGACCAGCGACATCAGCTTCGCTGTCATCGCAATATCCCCCGTCGCATCCTTCACACCGACAATATTCGAAACATTGTGATAGAGCCATGCCATCGTCTCCGGCTGGATCGTCACACCCGTCCGGGATGGTACATTATAAAGAATACACGGAATATGAATCGCATCCGCCGTTACCTTGAAATGCTGCTTGAGTCCTTCCTGTGTCGCCTTATTATAATACGGCGTCACCAGAAGCACACCATCTGCACCAGCCTCCTCAGCCTCTTTTGAAAGCTTTACAGCCGTCTCCGTCGCATTGGAGCCCGTCCCGGCAATCACCGGGATACGATGATTCACCTTCTTAATGATGAACCGCACCACATCCATGTGCTCTTCTTCCGACATCGTCGCAGACTCCGCCGTCGTCCCACACGCAATGATTGCATCCGTACCACCTGCGATCTGCTCCTCCACAAGCTCCGCTAATTTATCATAATTTACCGAGCCATCCTCAAAAAACGGCGTAGCCAGCGCAACGCCGGCGCCCTTAAAAAGACCCATAGGAAAAACCTCCTTGATTTCTCGAACATTTCAAACATTATAGCGTACTTCACGAAAAAGCAACAGTATAAAATGCAAGGTTGACAAAACACAGGGACATCTGCGCGAAGCGCTGAGGAACCGGCGGCAGAGAGGGGCGCTCCCAGAGTATATTTTGACGAAAGTCTCAGCTAGCCGACCAGCACGAACAGGGTGAAAAATTCGGGTTACAACCCCGAATTTTTCAGGCCCATTGAAGGAAAAGCCCCTTCAAGGCTTTTCCTGAATTGGGCCGGCCCAGTTCGTGATGGCCGGATAGCGCTAAGACTTTCGTCCTTATACTCTGGGAGCGCCCCTCTCTGCCGCCGGTTCCTCAGCGCTTCGCGCAGATGTCCCGTCCGCTATAAAACTACAATTAACCTTGCTTTCTCGCGAATCCGGCCCTCTTACGAAGCACCGGATCAAGAATCTTCTTCCGGATACGGAGACTTACCGGCGTCACCTCAAGAAGCTCATCCGTATCGATGAAGTCGATGCACTGCTCGAGCGACATAATCTTCTTCGGTACGAGTGTCAACGCTTCATCCGAAGATGACGTACGGGTATTCGTGAGGTGCTTCGTCTTGCAGACGTTGACCTCGACATCCTCAGCCTTCGGAGACTGTCCGATGACCATTCCGCCATACACCTTTTCACCCGGTCCGATAAAGAGCGTACCACGGTTCTGTGCCTGGAAAAGACCATACGTTACTGCTTCACCTGCCTCGAAGGCAATGATGGAGCCATTGTGGCGATAAACCATATCGCCCTTATAAAGACCATAGCCATCGAACTCGGTGTTCAGAACGCCGTTACCCTTAGTATCGGTCATGAACTCGCCACGATAGCCGATGAGGCCACGGGACGGAATCTCAAACTCAAGACGCGTATAGCCTGTAGACAGCGGTGTCATACCATTCAGCACGCCCTTACGCTGCGTCAGCTTCTGGATGACATTGCCGGTGCAGTCCTCCGGTACATCAATATAGGCAATTTCCATCGGCTCAGTCTTTCTGCCCTGCTCATCGGTCTTCATGATAACCTCAGCCTTTGAAACCGCGAATTCATAGCCCTCACGGCGCATCTCTTCAATGAGCACAGAAAGGTGCAGCTCGCCACGGCCCGATACACGGAAGGTATCCGCGGAATCCGTATCCTCCACACGGAGTGATACATCGGTCTGGAGCTCACGCATCAGTCTGTCGCGGATATGGCGGGAGGTCACATACTTACCCTCGGTGCCGGCAAGCGGAGAATCATTAACCATGAAATCCATGGAAATCGTCGGCTCGGAAATCTTCTGGAAAGGAATCGCAACCGGATTCTGCTCCGTGCAGATCGTATCGCCGACATGGAGATCCTCAATGCCGGATACCGCGACGATATCGCCCATCGAAGCTTCCTGCACATCGACTCTCTTCAGTCCATCGAAGGTATACAGCTTCGTAATTCTTACCTTCGAATGCTTATCCTTATCATGATGGTTTACAACCAGCGCATCCTGGTTCACACGGATGGTACCATTTTCGATCTTACCGATACCGATACGTCCGACGAATTCATTATAATCAATTGTTGACACGAGCATCTGCGTCGGCGCTGATGTATCACCCTCCGGTGCCGGAATGAAATCAAGGATTGCCTGGAACAGCGGCTCCATATCGGTATTCGTATCCTCGAGGCTCTTTCTTGCGAAGCCCTCCTTTGAAGATGCGAACAGGAACGGGCAGTCCAGCTGCTCATCGGAAGCATTGAGATCCATCATGAGCTCAAGTACCTCATCCACTACCTCAAGCGGACGTGCCTGCGGCTTATCAATCTTGTTGATGACAACAAGCACCGGAAGGCCCAGGTCCAGCGCTCTCTGCAGTACGAATCTCGTCTGCGGCATCGGTCCCTCGAACGCATCAACCAGCAGGATGGCACCATTTACCATCTTGAGGATTCGCTCTACCTCACCGCCGAAATCAGCATGCCCCGGGGTATCGACGATGTTGATCTTTGTATCCTTGTAATGAACAGCAGTGTTCTTCGACAGAATCGTGATGCCTCTCTCACGCTCGATTGGGTTCGAGTCCATGACGCGGACACCGACCTCCTGATTGTCACGGAAAACGCCGGACTGCCGTAAAAGCTGGTCAACGAGCGTCGTTTTACCATGATCGACGTGGGCGATGATGGCAACATTTCTGATATCTTCTCTCTTCTCCGTCATTGATTTTTCCTCTGCTTAAAACCCATGTTCCCGCATAGCTTCAGGATTTTCTGATTTCTTCGTTTCACACCTTCCCTTGGATATAAAAGGAAGGCCATAGCTACCTCAGAGCACTCTATGCACGCCAGAACAAAAACATATATCTTTCCAAAAACTCATGAATTATACCACCTGCTCTTATTGATTGCAAGCGTAAGCGCACCGCCGCTTAAATCACGGACCGCTTCTTCAAAAGCGTCCCGCTTCTCCGGTGTTAAAAACCAGGTGAATGTTACCGCCGCGCCATACTCGATGGAAAGCTCCGGAACCTCCTGCTGCCGGGCCAGATACTGGAGCTTCCCGACCAGTGTATACGGTGCCTCGCAAACCGCCTCATAGCCATCCAATGCCTCCATCAGCCGACTACCCGCTACAGCTGCCTTCGCCGCCTCCGTATAGGCTCTCACGAGTCCTCCCGTACCAAGCAGCGTTCCGCCAAAATATCGCGTCACGACAAGAAGCGCATCTCTCAGATCTTCGCCGGTCAGCACATCGAGGATCGGCATCCCTGCCGTCCTGGACGGTTCACCGTCATCGGACTGCTTTTTAATCTCACCCTTTTCACCAAGTACATAGGCAAAGCAGTGATGCCGCGCATCATAATATTTCTTCCGCACCTGCTGCAGGATTTCCTGTGCTTCCTCCTCCGACTTCACCGGATACAGCTCGCCGATAAACCGCGATTTCTTCTCCTCATATTCGCCGGACCCGGCCTCTTTCACATATTTCATATCAGAACATCAGGTGCTCGGGGATCTCTGCAATCGGCGCTTCGGCTGTCGGTTGTGTGCCTGTGCCGCCGCCCGGCCCTCTCTCCTTATCATAATTGCCATCATCATCCGCTTCCGTAGCCGGCTCGATAATATTACCGAACTCATCCGTCTCATAGGCCTCGGTCGACGGCTCCGGCCGATAGGTATAATTGCTGTCGTCCGTATACTTACCTTCTTCTCCAACCGGCAGAATCATACCACCCCAGTTCGTATGGTGGTCACAGGTTGTCGCCGGGACCGTGCCCTCCGCAAAAAGCTCCGTGATGACGGCACTGCCACGCGGATCCGCATAGCAGCCGCTGGTCGGCAGCTTCCCGGATTTCCGGCACACAGCCGCCTCGACGATACCATTCGGCCGTGTGAAGCCGACATCTACAAGTCCCTCATGCACACGGGACATGATTTTCTTCCAGATATCCTTGTGGAAGCCGGTACCACCATTATATTCGCCGGTGGTGGAGTCATTGAGCGACTGATTCTCATCGCAGCCGGCCCAGATACAGCCGATGTAATATGGCGTATATCCGACGAACCAGATATCCTTGTTACTTGACGTCGTACCGGACTTTCCGGCGATGCTCATCCCGTCAAAATGCGCCCGGACAGAAGTCGAGTTGACCGTAATTGATCCGGCATAGGCTCTATGCGGCGTCACGACATCCTCCATCGCATTCGTAAGAAGGTAGGCTGTTGTTTCCTTCATTACCTGCTCCGAGGTATCTTCTGTGTTGTCGAGAAGCACATTACCGTCCTGATCGATGATCTTTGTATAGAATTTCGGTTTCTTGTATTTACCGCCATCCGCGATCGTCGCATAGGCATCACACAGCTCAAGATTGGAAACACCCTTCGTGATACCGCCGAGCGCCAGGGCCGGATTTGCATCGCCATCCACCAGCGATGTGATGCCGAGCCGCTTGGCATAGGCCATGCCGGCCTCCGGATTCAACTGCTCCATGAGACAACGTACTGCAACGATATTGAGGGAATAGGTGATACCATCCCGGATGGTCTGATATCCGAGGAAGCCCTTCGAATACCAGTTTTTAAACGTCTTCTCACCAAGTGTATACTCTGCATCGTAGAAAGGTGTTGCAAGAGTCGCACCATACTCATCGATGGCCGGTGCAAAGCTTGTCACGACCTTAAAGGTACTGCCCGGCTGACGGAGCGTATTTGTTGCCCGGTTCAGAGACAGCGAATACTGCTTCTCACCACGGCCGCCATTGATGGCCTTCACCTCACCGCTGTGCGGATCCATCAGCACGAAGGATACCTGCGGTTCGAGCACCGTGAAGAACTTCTCGCCGACGATTGTATCGGTGTCGGTAAGGAGCTGTGCCTTATACTTGTCAACATATTCCTTAGCCTGCTCCTCGGTCTTAAAAAGGCCATTAAAATTCATGCCGAGAACCTCTTTCATATACCGGAGAAGATCCTTTTCGGAATAATTTACGATCGTACCATCCGCGTGCTTCACTGTAAGGCGCCAGGTCGCGGAGTATTTCGTCGTATCATAGTTTTCCGGATTGTTGACTTCTTCATCCACGATCTGCTGCAGCTTCGGATCCTGGGTCGTATAGATCGTGAGGCCGCCCGAATAAAGAAGATCCGATGCCTTCTGTTTCGTGAGCTTCAGCCTTTCCTGGAGATCATCGATCACCTGCTCGGTCAGCTCATCCACAAAATAGGAATACGGCTCATCCGCCTGGGCTTCTGTTACAGTATTCACATCCTGTATGCGTTCATAAACCGGATCCGCCATGGCCTCACGGTATTCACTGTCTGTGATATAGCCCTGCTCGAGCATATTCTTCAGGACCTGTGCCCGACGCACAGCATTGTTCTCCGGATGCGTAATTGGATTCAGAGACGACGGGTTTTTCGTGATCGCCGCGATGACGGCGCACTCGGAGAGCGTCAGGTCAGAAACCTCTTTGTTGAAATAGCGTCTGGCTGCTACTTTTACGCCAAGTGTGTTCGCCCCGAGGTTAATGGTATTGAGATACTCGGTGATGATGCTCTGCTTCACCGTCTTTTTATCGAGATCCGGCTGATCTTCGAGCTCCAGTGCGAGATACTGCTCCTGGAACTTCCGGACATAACGCTCGTATTTGCCCTCGTGCAATCCGCCGCCGAAAACATTGTTCTTAATGAGCTGCTGCGTGATGGTCGAACCGCCGCCGGCAGATTCATCATCCGCGATGACACCGTGAATGGCACGAAGAATCGATTTCGCATCGATACCATTGTGCTGCCAGAATCGTTCATCCTCGATGGCGACGAAGGCATTGACGAGATCGGCCGGAAGTTTGTCATAGGTGACACGCTCACGGTTCGAGCCTGCTGTGACCAGCGTCGCGATGGTGTTGCCATTGACATCGAGTGCCTTTGAAGCGTATGCAGTCGGACCAACGTGAATCGTATTGATATCCGGTGCCGAATCCAGGATCCCGCGGAACATGCCGAAGCCAAGCGCGCAGCCCGAGAACACGCAAAAAACGAGGGCGCAGAAAATAAGCGTCCTCATGATTTGCATGAGCTTACTGAACAGGCGGATGCCTGTGTTGTTCATGTGGTTCAGCTTTTTATCAACACTGTATTTTGAAAAATTATTCATTTGCCTTCACTGTCCCCTAAATTGCCATAGAACAGCTACATTATACAGTACTGAACAAACAAAGTCATTAAACTAATTTCTTAACGTCAGTCTACAAGGGTGTGGATGTAGGCGGCAATTTTTTCGTCCTTGCAGTTCGGGAAGAAGAGTTCCTTGAAGTGTTCGCCCTGGAAGGCACCCTTGACTAGCTCGGGATCAAGCTCCTTCAGGACTTCGACGAGATCCTGGCGCTGGGTATGACGGCGCACTTCATCAAGAATTTTCTTGTTGCGCTGCTCCGGCTCTCTTCTTTCTGCCGGGTAGCCGCCGCCGAAGGGTGCGGAAAAGAGCTTTTCGAAGATATACTCGAGGTTCAGATCACCGCCCCAGCCGAACTTGAGGGCAAACGGAATGGCTACGGCGTTGCCGTCATTGATCTGCGCGAAGGTGTAGGCATCGAGCGGATCTTCAACATGACCGCAGATAACACCCGGGAATGAGTTGAGGGCAAGCATCGCGCCTTCGCCGGTGCCGCAGCCGGTCACGACGAAGTCTGCTGCACCACTGTTTAAAAGAACTGCTGCGAGGATACCGTTCTGCACGTAGGTAAGCTGTGCCTTATCATCTGCCGCATACATGCCATAGTTATC
>OMZX01000041.1 GCA_900315665.1 uncultured Eubacteriales bacterium | reverse complement strand
CAGGATGGCCAGAATCATATAGCCGATCCGGATAAAATTCCTTTCACGATTTCGCTTTACTCGTGCCGTCTCTTCCGTGAGCATCGCGATCCCCCTTTCCTATACAGATTGTCCTTTATAAATCAAGTATATGGGAAAAAGAAAAAAAGAGCATTATACATTTCAATTTGGATGTTTAAAATTATACTAACGAAAGGGTATCAGAATCATGGTGTAATAGGTCTCAATTATTTGAGACGTGAAAGTCAACTATGCAAGTCCCCAAAATGAACAACCTGATTAATCCGAAATTTTCGGCAGGTTCCACCGGAAATGGCTGGCGAGAAGCCGCAGCAGAACAACGACGAAAAAGCCTGCTGTCATCGCCAGAGTTTGCTTTTGAAGGAATACCAGAATCAATACCGTGACGAGAGCACCGATGATGGACGCGATCGCATAGATATGTTTTGTAAAGATATCCGGGATCCGCCGTGCCAGCACATCACGAAGCAGTCCGCCGCCAACACCGGTAAGAAATCCGAGAAAGACGAGTAAAAGCATGTTACGTTCCGCACGGTACCCTACGCGGACACCGATCATCACACCATTCACTGAAAAAGCAGCAAGTCCCAGTGTATCAAACCAAAAGAGTGCCAGAGAATTTATCTTTTCAAGTCGGGCCGGCATTTCCTTATGTAGATACAGAAAGATAAAAATTACATTTGCGACGACAGCTGAGATCGCTACATAGCTCGGATTCCGACAAAGCATCGGAGGCGTTATGCCGATTACGAGATCCCGGAGCAGTCCACCACCGCACGCTGTCGTGATCGCGAGCATATTGATTCCGAAAAGATCCATTTTATTTTGAATGCCGACAAACGTCCCGGAGATTGCAAACGCAATCGTGCCGAGAAGATTCACCGCTGCAAGAAGACTCCAGGTCATGGCCATAGGATTTATATGCAAAGCTGTATCGATTAATACGAACACAGCACCTTTCGATTTAGTATTATCATATTTTCACTTATTATCCCGAATTTTGCAATAAAGAAAATAAAGAGGCATCAGTGCACCCTAGACAATCATGCTATAATGAATGAAACTTTATTTAATAAAGAATTTCCTCCTGAATTTAATGGGTGGAACTTCAAAAAAGAAAGAATATTAAAGGATGGCGTTATGGAAGAAATCAATCTGGATGAAGCGGATCTGAAGATTTTGAAACTGTTATCTCAGGATGCAAGGATGTCACTTAAGGATATCGCAGACAGAGTGTTTATGACATCACCGACTGTTGCATCAAGAATTCATAGAATGGAAAAGTCCGGTATTATCCGTGGATACCAGCCAGTGATTGGCTATCGCGCACTCGGCTATACCATTAAGGCGTTCATTAATCTTGAAGTGGAGCCAAAGGACAAGAAGGATTTTTATCCGTTCATCAAGAGCATCCCGAATGTCATTGAATGTACCTGTGTAACCGGTGATTATGCGATGCTTATCGAGTGTGTTTTCCGTTATCCGGAGGATCTCGATCATCTCATCAATGAGCTTCAGCAATTCGGTCGCACGAAAACACTCATCGCTTTCTCGACATCTGTGGAACATCGTTGCGTACTACCGGAAGAAGAAACAAATGAAAAGCACGGATAATTTTCCAAAAGTCATAAAAATCAGGAGATTTGGAAAATTATCGAAATCAAAGAAGCTTTAACATATACTGAGGCTAGATATGAAGCAGTTTATAGTTGATGCGTTTACGAGCGAAGTTTTTTCCGGCAATCCGGCAGCAATCTGCGTGATGGATCGGTGGCCGGATGAAAGCATCATGATGAAGATGGCCATGGAGAATAATCTTTCTGAGACAGCTTTTCTTGTAAAGGAGAAGGATGGATTGAGACTTCGCTGGTTTACGCCGGGTGGAGAGATCGACCTCTGCGGGCATGCGACGCTGGCGACAGCCTTTGTTTATATGAACTTTTATGAGAAGGATCTTGATTCAGTTAAATTTAACACTATGAGTGGTCCAGTATATATTACACGTAGAGGCGACCTTTATGATCTGAATCTTCCGTCGTTTACGTTACATGAAGTACCTGTGACAGATGAGATGTCGGAAGCATTGGGCACGAGACCGGAAGAGGCTTATATGGGTAGAGATCTTCTATTAGTGTACAAGGATGAAGAGATCGTCAGGAATATGAATCCGGATCAGAAGAAGGTACAGGATCTGGATGGACTACTCTGCCATGTTACGGCACCGGGAAAGGACTATGACTGTGTATCAAGAAGCTTCGCGCCTAAATTAAGTGTCGCCGAGGATCCGGTCTGTGGATCAGGACACTGTCATATCGTACCGTACTGGTCGAGAGTGCTTGGGAAGAAGGAGATTTTCGCAAGACAGGCATCGAAGCGAGGCGGAACACTGCATTGCCTGGATCTTGGCGACCGAATCCGGCTCAGTGGAAATGCTGTGCTTTATTCTGAAGCAGAGGTACATGTAGATTTATAAATTGTCACCGGGAACGGTTCTTTGTGACAACATTATTTTATTTCAATCAGATGGTCCTCGGCATCATAGATGAGCTTGAGAGAAAAAACCTCAGCCCTAGTATCGAGCATCGGGAGGAAGACTCTGTCGCCTTCCCAGAGTGGCAGATCCATGATCTGATCCTTTGGAATCCAGCAGAGTTCACCTTCATCGCAAATCTTTTCTGTGCCACTGAAATCATCCGAAGTAAAAAGAAACATGATTTCCTCCGGGGCGCGTGGTGAACAGAAGGTGATGATGCCACGAAGCTTTACGGTATGCATGGTGTAGCCGGTTTCTTCGAGGACCTCCCGGTGGATGCATTCCTCTGGACTTTCTCCGTCCTCGAAATGTCCGCCGACACCGATCCATTTCCCTTCATTAAGGTCATGTTCTTTTTTTGTGCGGTGCAGCATGAGATAGCTGCCGTTTTTCTCAAGGTAGCAGAGTGTTGTAACTATAATGGGATTTTTCATAAACCGTGTTCCGTCTTTTAGATTGCTGTGATAGAAAATACAGACGATTCGTGATTCTCCGCACAGACTTTTATCGTTTTGATGTTAATTTGTTCGTTTCCGGTCTCCCCGGTATTAAAAAGGAGTTATAATAGCGTTCCAGTTTTTCACTGGTCGTATTCCATTTGTTCTCGCCGATAAAATAATCGGCCAGTTCATCGATACAGAGGTCAAATTCGCTGATACGATTTTTATTTTTGGGATCGTAGCGGCTTAGCATCAGAAAATCAATGGCAGCATCATAAAAGGAACGCATGCGTTCGTAATTACCCCGTTTTTTCCATTTGTCCGCCCGGAGTACTTCGCTTCCGATATTTGAAATCTGATCACCAATCGACAGACTGAACCATTTTTCCCGGGTTGCTTCGTCTCTTAACAGTTTACCCATCGAATTTACCTCCTGAAAAATTGTAGCATAAATTAATCAAAAGAACATCAAGCTGCAAGAATCGGGTGTGATTTCACGCTAATTCTACATGCAATCGGACGATATTTTCAGAATATTTATTGTATACTTTAGTTAATAAAAAAAGCGATTTGTGAAAGAAAAACGGATTTTAAACATGGAGGACATGAATATGGCAAACGTAAAGATTTTTGTACCATATGGTGCAGTAGGATTAAACTGTACGGAGGAAGCATTTGAGGCAGGGCTCGCGATGCATCCTGATATTATTTCCAGCGATGCGGGTTCGACCGATTCCGGTCCATATTATCTTGGCTCCGGACACGGAAAATACTCCATTCGAGATGTGAAGAGAGACTTAAAACGAATGGTACTCGGCGCGGACAAGCTTGGTATACCGATGACAATCGGTTCTGCCGGTACCTGTGGATCGGATGAAGGCGTAGACACAGCATATCAGCTTATCAAAGAAATCTGTGAGGAAGCCGGGATTCATAAAAAGATTGCGAGAATCTATTCTCAGCAGAAGCCGGAAATTCTCAAAAAGAAATATCGCGAGGGCAGGATCAACGCACTCAAGGGTGCACCGAAAATTTCAGAAAAGACCTTCGATGAATGCAGCACGATCGTAGCGCTTCTCGGTGCAGAGGCTTATCAGGAAGCGTTTAAGAATGGTGCCGAAATCATCATCGGAGGCCGTTCTACAGATACAGCGGTCATGTCCGCATTTCCACTGATGAAGGGCTGTGATCCCGCATCCTGCTGGCACGCGGCAAAAACAGTTGAGTGCGGTGGTGTCTGCACAAGTGCCGGTCTTCCGGGGTGTGTGTTTATGGAGCTTGACGAAAAGGGCTTCACGATCCATTCCGTACAGCCGGGCAGCCGGTCCCGGAGGGCTACATCCCGAATGAGCTTCTCATGATACTGACCGTGACCGCTGATACATAGGAGCAGGCAACACAGATTACGAAGGCCTTTAACCCGTTACTCCTTCACTACAATATGTTTTCGGGCAAGCAGATGCCATCCTATGGCTTTATCTTCTCACCAGCTGAGATGGAACGCGGCGCGATCTATGAATTTAAGCTTTACCACACCGTATCCGTCGATGATCCGCTCGAGCTTGTACGGTTCAAGTATGACACGATTTGAATTGCATGTAGAAACTGATGGCGAGTGATGAATGGTTCGCCTGTAATGAGTTTACAAGCAGATTTTTTGAAAATACAGGTAGAGAATATCAGAAAAGGAGAAGTAAAATCATGAGCACAATAGAAAATACCGTGAAGTACATCCGCAGTAAAAACGCAGGTCCGTTCTGGCTGACGATCGATGCATTCTGTAATAACGTCGAAGATACAGAAAGAGTATCTGCCGCTTTCGAAAGAGAACGAAAACATATCGCAGAGATGTTTCATGTCAAGCCGGAGGATCTCGAAATCTACTGCCTGAAGAAGATTCAGGTTGCAAAGATCAGCCTGCCGCGTGTCCCGATCGAAGGGAGCCGCGATGAACGCGACATGCACGGTGGCCAGCAGTATGTATCGCTTCTGGATATTGAGTGCTGAAGCATAAATATAAACTGGTTAGGATGTTTCGAATAGCATAGTCTCTTCTGCCAATGCTTACATGATGTACCACCATGTAAGTATTAGCAGCTTTTTTGAATATTTTCTTGACTGCTAATACATTGGCTTTTAGTTTTGGATGAATCAGAGTACTTTTAACTGAATTGACTTGGAAAAACGTGTATTAGTACGCCGCAAATACCGAGAAAAACGTGTAAAACTTTCAACCGGATAATTTAGATGACCGATAATTTAACGGCGTTTGTCCGTAGTGCTTCTTGAATTGCAGGCTGAAATAGCTGGGCGAGTCAAAGCCGCACATGCTTGCGACAGCGGCTACGCTGTTGGTTTCATCCAGGAGATATTCTGAAGCGCGGGTGAGTCTATAATTGTTAAGATATTCTTTAGGACTGAAGAGAGAGTATTTCTCAAACAGGCGAAAGCATTCGCTTCTACTGACGCTTGCGGCGAGACATAGGTCTTCAATTTTTATGCTTTCAGAAAAATGCTCTTGGATAAATTTCAACATCGATTTCATTTCTTGACTCTGTTGCCTTCCGGATGCATCGATGCGGGACTGTTCCGGCATTTCAGGACAGTGCAGTATCTCATTCCAGAGCTGAACGAGATATGAGAAACAGAGATATTCGTCCAGCGAACCATCCTTTTGACTGTTATAAAGCTTCCGAATGCTTGCGCTGATGTCAGCATTGTCTGTGCTTAAAAATTTGTAATTCCGGATTAGCGGTGCGAAATAATCCCGATATAGCAGAGAGTCCTCCGACCCGACCAGAAGCTTCGGATTGAAGGTGATCCCGATGACCAGAGTGCCATCCGGATCCGATGCTTCAGCCTGGTGCATCATTCCGGGGCTGATCATGACAATGTCTCCTTCAGTCATCGGAATTTCATCGCCGTCGACATGATAGGTAGCAGAGCCCTTCAGCATGAGATCAAGCTCGATCGATTCATGCCAATGGCAGGGAAGTTTGCCGTCGAAAAAATCTGAAAAGTGATCATCGTATATTTCGACCGGAAAGGTCGGATCCTTGTAGGTTTGAAATTCCATCAGATTGTGACTGAGTGAAAGGACTTTTGACTTTGTGAAAGGCATAGCTGCTCCTTTACGTTAGCACCAGGTTCAGATGCTGAAAAGACTTATTTGCATTGATATCTGAACTGAATAAAGCCATGAACAAAGAAAGAGGGACTCCATTGGGACGAAATTTACATTTCTTTGGACTTTTGTTCTATGGAATCAATTGCTTCGAGACTATAATAGCAAAAGTAAATTCGTAATCAAAGGAGAACCTATCATGATATCTATGCTGCTTGTCATTATCTATCTTTCCTTCATCAGCCTCGGACTTCCTGATTCACTGCTTGGCTCGGCGTGGCCGGTGATGCATCTCGACCTGGGTGTTTCGGAGTCGATTGCCGGTGTCGTCACGATGATCATTTCCTTCGGGACGATCGTGTCGAGTCTTCAGAGCGACAGACTGACCCATAAATATGGCGCTGGTAAAGTGACAGCGGTCAGTGTGTTCATGACGGCAGCTGCGCTGTTTGGATTTTCGATTTCAGGAAAGTTTTGGCAGCTTTGCCTCTGGGCAATTCCGTATGGTCTCGGTGCCGGCGCAGTGGATGCCGCGTTAAATAATTTCGTTGCGCTTCACTATACATCACGTCAGATGAGCTGGCTTCACTGCTGCTGGGGACTCGGAGCTTCCATCAGCCCGTATATTATGGGTGCTGCCCTAACCGGCGGCATGGGCTGGCACGGCGGCTACCGGATGGTATCGATCATCCAGGTTGTGCTTTCTGCGGTGATCTTCCTTAGTCTTCCGCAGTGGAAGAAGACACCGAAGCTGAATACAGATGAAGCGGCGGATAGAAGTTCAAAGAAGATTACGGAAGAGTCTGAAGAAAAATTGAAGACCGAGTCAGAAATTAACATTACAAATAAATCTGTAAACGAAGCTGGGACTGAAATATCGGATGTTCCGGTAGACGATGGACCGATTCCGCTTCGTGAGGTTATTCATATCCCGGGTGCGATGTTTGTCTTTATCATGTTCTTCGCTTATTGTGCGATGGAGCAGACGACGATGCTCTGGGCCAGCAGCTATATGGTAGGTGTAAAATCTGTTCCGACGGAAACCGCGGCGAGATTTGCAGCACTGTTCACGATCGGTATCACGATCGGCCGGTTTATCAGTGGTTTCATTTCAAACCGTCTCGGAGACAGGAATATGATCCGGCTTGGCGCGATCGTGGCGGGCGTCGGCATTGTCATGATCACGCTGCCGATCGAAGGAACAGCGTTTGCAATCATGGGCCTGATTGTACTTGGCATCGGCTGCGGTCCGATTTATCCGTCGATCATTCACTCGACACCGGCAAATTTCGGCGCGGATAAATCGCAGGCGATCGTCGGGATGCAGATGGCAAGTGCGTATGTGGGCACTACATTTATGGCACCGTTCTTCGGCGTTGTGTCACGCTTCGCTGGCATCGGATCTCTGCCGGTTTATCTCTTCTTATTCTTTGTACTGATGCTTGTGATGTCCGGCTGTCTCAACAGAACAGTCGATCGTGCACGAAAATAAGGAATCATGATATAAGATGGGTGGTTACTCATGCAGTATGAGTGATCACCCGTTATTTCGGAGAGGCAATATTTTACGATAAATTAATCGTAAAATATTGCCTTTTATCATCGGAACGATTATTCTATCTTTATATTAGGAGGTGGCTATATGGCAAATATCAATCCGGTATCAGATCTTAGAAACTATAAAACTGTTTTAAAAAACGTAAGTGTCGGTGAGCCTGTATATCTTACCGTAAATGGACGGGGAAGGTACACGATACGAGATATAGAAGAAGATAATGATTTTGAAAAGACAAAGGCGATGCTGAGACTTATGTGCGAACTAAATGAAGGTCGAAATGCAGGTGAAAAAGAAGGCTATATCTCCATAGATGAAGTACGTAAGCATTTTAAGGAGAACCATGTATGAAACCTGGCTTTTCAAGTATAGCTTTAAGGGATCTAGACCGTGTTTATGATGAGGTTTTTACGGCTTCCCGAAGCTATGAAATAACGGAGCAATATATAGATGATCTTCTTAAGACAATTGAGGACAAAGTAGATTTTCCACTTTCTGCATCACCGCTGTATTACGAAGATCTGTTTACAGGATATTACTATGTGCGGTTTAAAGCTTATATTTCCTTTTATCATGTGGTGCAGGATCAAATTTTTGTAGATCGTATATTGTTCGCAGCAAGTGATTATCTGAAAATATTATTCGGTAAGGATTAGTGAATTTAAAATGCCACCTGGATATTCCGGGCGGCATTTTAAATAATTTAATATACAGATATTGAATAACAAACCATTCGATATAAGCAATATGCAATACTCAATTTGAGGATTATATTGGTCTTGTCAGATGGAAAGGAGGATAAAGCTATGGGAAAGACTTTGGTAACATATTTCAGTGCATCGGGCGTAACGAAGAAACTGGCAGAGACGATTGCGGAAACGCAGAAGTGGGACATCAAGGAAATTGAGCCGGCGGTTCCGTATTCCGATGCAGATCTTAATTGGACGGATTCACATAGTCGCAGCACGGTCGAGATGCGGGATAAGGACAGCCGTCCTGAGATGAAGCAGCCGATCGATGTGAGTGGGTATGATACGATTTTTGTCGGGTTCCCGATCTGGTGGGGTGTCGCACCGCATGTGGTGAACACGTTTCTTGAGAGCCAGGATTTCAGCGGGAAGACGATCGTACCTTTTGCAACCTCAGGCGGCAGCGGCATGGGTCATACTGCGGATGAGCTTCAGAAATCGGCGCCTGGCGCACATGTGCGGAATGGACGCGTCATGAGCGCAAGGGAATCCGGGAAGGCTGTCGCACAGTGGATTGACGGGCTGAATCTGCAATTCATATAGTTCAGTAGATGCCAGACTGGATCGAGCGGACACGGTTAAAGCAATATAAAAATTTGCTTGAATCATAGTGTATAAAGGGATGTGTTCAAATAAGACGAGTATCTATTACATCGGGGTTGAATGGAGAGGAGGTGAAATATGGATCTTCGATTACTCGAGTATTTTCTTGAAAGCGCCAGGCAGGAGAGCATCAATAAGGCTGCCGAGGTGATTCATATTTCGCAGCCAACCTTAAGCCGGCAGCTTGCACAGCTTGAAGAGCAGCTTGGTGTGCAGCTTTTTGTTCGTGGAAACAAGGGAATAAAGCTGACAAATGAAGGCGTTCTGTTTAAGCGCCGTGCGCAGGAGATCCTGGATCTTGTTGGGAAAACGGAGGATGAACTTCGTTCGCAGGAGCAGGAGCTCGAAGGGACAATCACAATCGGTTGTGGTGAAACAAAAGCGGTAGCGAGGCTTGCCGAACTGATCAAGGGCTTTCAAAGGGAGCACCCATTGGTTCGTTTTGATCTTATTACCGGAAATGCTGACGCAAGTCAGGAGGGGATGGACCGGGGACTTATCGATATCGGACTTCTGCTGGAGCCGGTCAACATGTCAAAATATGAATTCATTCGGTTGCCGGATCCTGATCCATGGGTTGTTATCTTACGGTCTGATGATCCGCTAGCCAGGAAGAGGTTTGTTACAGCTGCTGATCTTTATAAAAGGAACCTGATCTTTCCGAGTCGGATCAGTATTCAGAGTGAGCTTGCGCACTGGTTTAATGGCAGGTATGAAAAGCTTCATATCATTGCGACAAGCAACCTATCGACAAATAGCTCCATACTGGTGAAGCAGGGGCTTGGCATCAGTCTCGCTATTGCGGGCTCCCTCCCGGACCGGGATCAGCAGATTCTCACGTATCGCCCGCTGAAGCCGGCATTGTCAACATATAGTGTGATCTGCTGGAAGAGAGATGTTCCGGTTTCACGCCTGGTGGAAGCATTCATAAACTATCTCAAAAGGAAATTAACAGATTCGAGTTTTAGTAATGGAAAAAGAGAAAGGTGAAAGTATGGTATTGGATGAGAGCTTTGAACTTTACAATGGTGTGACGATCCCGAAAATTGGACTCGGCACATGGTTTATCGATGATGATAAAGCAGCACAGGCGGTTAAAGCAGCTGTTGAGATCGGATATCGTCATTTTGATACTGCTGAAGCATATGGAAATGAAAGAGGTGTCGGGGAAGGCGTTCGCGGCTGTGGCCTTTCAAGAGAAAAGCTTTTTGTAACCAGTAAGCTGGCAGCGGAGGCGAAAGACTATGCAAGTGCTGTAAAAGCCATCGATGAGACACTTCGGAAGATGAATATAGATTATCTTGATCTAATGCTGATTCATAGCCCACAGCCATGGAAGGATTTTCGCGGCGGTGATTATGCGGAAGGAAACCGTGAGGCTTGGAGAGCCATGGAGGATGCGTATAGGGCGGGAAAGCTTCGTGCAATTGGAGTGGCAAACTTTAAGGAGAATGATCTTAAAAATCTTACGGATCATGGCATGACGAAGCCTATGGTAAACCAGCTGTTAGTGCACATTTCGAATGTTCCATCTGATCTGATTCATTACTGTCAAGACAATGACATATTGGTTGAAGGCTACTCGCCGGTTGCACATGGTGCGATTTTGAAGAATCCGGAAATTGTGGAAATGGCAGATAAGTATGGCGTTTCAGTGGCCCAGCTCTGCATCCGTTTTGATTTACAGCTGGGCGCTCTTCCGCTTCCTAAAACTGCGAATCTTGAGCATATGAAGGAGAATGCAGCAGTTGATTTTGAAATATCGGATGAAGATATGCAACGGCTGCAGAATATCGAACACATTAAGGATTATGGAGAATTTTCACATTTCCCTGTTTTTAGCGGGAAATGATGTTTAGGCAAAAATTTTGCGGTGTTCATACTTTTTGTGGAGGGAATGAAATATGTCGAAGATTGTACAGACAGCAGGCAGAAATGCGCTGGGAGAATTTGCTCCGGAGTTTGCACATTTTAATGACGAGCTCGGCTATGATGTGGAGCTTGTTTACAAAAAGAAGCCATAGTTACAGAAGGAAATCTATCAAGGACGAGGATTATACGATGCCAAGAAAAAGTAAGAATACCTTTAGTGTAGAAGGGGATACGATTTTTATATCACGTCCAGAGTGGAAGGAATTAGCATATGCTACAACTGCCAATATTCGATAGTTGCACTTGATGCTGAAAAGATCCTTACCCAATATGAGGATGAGCATAGATTCTCCATTTCCAACTTAAGCCATTGCCCACAAAGGATATATTTTGCACCAAAGATAAAACTTACAGAAGAAGAAAAGAATCAAGCCTTTGTTGTTAGAGATGGAGTATCAATCAAGAGGGATAAAAATGTGATCACCATGCGGACTGAAAACTTGGGTATCGCTATCCACAGCGTCACGACGATCCTTGATGACGTGCAGGATGTCTATGTCGCGCTCACCGGCGATCAGTGCGCCATTACGAACATCCGCTTGTCGCGCGGCGAATGAGTGCGGCGATGTATCATGTGCCACAGGGACGGTTCTCCTGACACATTTCACAAGAGCTGCGAACCGGGCCAGAAACGGTATTGCAAAGCGGCAGGCTGATGTGATATAACTAGAGTTAAAGTTCGTTGGAGGTCGTGATGGAGCAATGTTCCGCCAATCTGTCTATGTAAAAAGGCCACTATGGTAGAGCATATCGTTCACATCGATGGGGCGCCGAAGCCGAAGCGCCCGCAGTGCGGGATGAAGCAAGGCGGAGGCGTACTGAGCAAGGGAGCGTCGCAAGCGGCAGCGCAGCGAGGCGACCATTGCGAAGTTGACCGAGCAACAGGTGCCGCGCTCGAATCTTCGATTCGACCGTCGGCAGTCGGCGAAGCCGACCGACAAACCTTGGGTTTGTCGCCTTGCGAGACCACAGGTTCGAGTCCTGTTGCGACCACCAGAGCAGAGCCGAACCGCAAGGTTCGGCTCGTTGCTTATTCTTTCAGTTGGAAAAATGTGTCAGGAAAACCGCCCCCGCGACAAACACACTGAACCTGCCCGACGGAAGGAGAGAGAAACGTTGTTGGATTTTCTGAAAACCCATCAGCTGAATATCATGCTGTTCATGAGCGGTATTTGCGGCATACTCGTGGTGTTGACCGTGATGACCAGGACACTCTCGAGCAGACGCAGGTGCATCCTCGCGTTACTGGAAGCGGCCGCCATGTTCCTGCTGATTGCCGACCGCTATGCCTATATCTATCGGGGCGACCCTAGTCCGATGGGCTTTTGGATGGTTCGGATCAGCAACTTCCTGGTGTACTTCCTGACGCTTTACATCACGCATTCGATCACACTTTACCTGTTTGACCTGTTCAGGAACGAGGGCAGGATGACGGTCATGCCAAAGCGGCTGTTTCTGTGCGAAATACTGTTCGTCTTGGGTTTAGTGCTCCTCGTTGTTTCGCAGTTTACCGGATTGTATTATACATTTGACGCGCAAAATACCTATCAAAGAGCGGATTGGAACATACTATGCTATTTTGCGCCGATAACAATCACGTTCACACACGTTACCCTCGAATTGCAATATCGCAAAACCCTGGGGCGCACCATTGCTTTTTCTCTGATCCTGAACAGCGTGGTTCCTCTGATTGCTTCGGTAATCCAATTATTTGCGTACGGACTTTCCCTGACGAATATGTCTGTTGTGGGAATGGCAATACTGCTGTATCTGTTTGTGTTGATCGACCTGAATGAAACGGTGGAACGGGCGAAAAATCAGGAAATTGAGTTTTACAAGAAGGAACACGAACAGGAACACGAAATGTTCGAACAGACGGCGGAGGCCCTGGCCAGCGCCATCGACGCGAAGGATCCCTACACGAACGGCCACTCCCGTCGCGTAGCGGAGTATTCGCTGAAGATTGCCAAGTCTGTCGGAAAACCCGAAGAGGAATGCGAAAGGGTGTATTTTGCGGCGCTTCTGCACGACGTGGGCAAGATCGGTGTGCCGAGTTCCATCATCAATAAGAAAGGCCGCCTCTCGGACGAGGAATTTGAACAGATCAAGCGGCACCCCGTTCTGGGCGGCCAGATTCTGTCCACAATAAAGCAATCCCCGTGGCTGAGCATCGGTGCGCGCTATCATCACGAGCGCTATGGGGGCAAAGGTTATCCGGAGGGCCTCAAGGGTGAGGAAATCCCGGAAATCGCGCGCATCATCGCCGTCGCGGACGCATACGACGCCATGACTTCCAACCGAAGCTACCGCAACGCCATCCCCCAGCACATCGTCAGGGAAGAAATTGTGAAGGGCATAGGGACGCAGTTTGATCCCGAATTCGCCAAGGCCATGCTCCATATGATCGACGTGGATACCGAATACAGGATGCAGGAGATCATTTCAGGCGCAAGATCGACGTCAACGACCAGTTTGCGCTGCGATTCCATCTATCACAACTGCTCAGAAGGCATCCTCATTACGAAAAAGCCGACCCGGATCAGGCTTTGCAGCCAGCCGGACGAAGGCTTCCCGGCGGAGGAATGCCTGCCCTCGCTGATCTTGTTTGACGCGCTGGACGGCCAGGTGCATCCAGGGGAGGAAGACAACCGAAATCTGCTATATTTCGAGTATGCCCAAATTCGACTTGACGGACACGTCACGGCGCGCAATACGCGCAATACCGAGGTTCGCGTTCTCGATCAGGAGAGCGACCTGGAGCGGGCCGGCTTTGGCGAACCCGAGCGTGGCCAGCGTTACAAGGTCGAAGCCGCCCGCTACAAGGACCACGCCGTCGTCAGGATTTCGGGTGAAGATCGCACGTTGCAGGTCATCCTGGCGCTCCCTGACTCCTCGCGATTTGTCTATATCGCGCTCAGCGGAGAGCATTGCGATCTTCACAACATCCGGATCGAAAACGACGCTGTGGAAATCGGGCCGGACGACATCCCGCGCATCGCCGAGGAGATCAGCTACATCAAGGACTGCCCGGAGGGGGATGTGTCGAACGTTCAGGTGGATGGCTGGCGCACGGACGCCTCTGAGGGCATATTGATCAGCGACGGCATGACGCTTTCCTTCCATACGATGAGCCTGCCGACGGCGCGCATGGTGTGGCATTGCTCGTTCGTCAGCGTATTCTCGTCGGACGATGGCAGGATCAACGGCGCGAATTTCCGGGAATACATCCTTCTGCGGTTGGACGGTGAGAACTGGGAGTCGGATGCTCACGTCGAAAACAAGGTTCAAGTCATGCAGCAAGCCGGCTTCTCGGGCTGGAATGCCTGGAAGGATGAGAATAAAAAGGGCTTGGATTGCGTCGTAAAGATCCAAAGGAACGGGAGTGTGATCACCATGCAAACGGAGAATCTGGGCATCGCCATAAGCAGCGTCACGACAATCCTTGATGACGTGCAGGACGTGTATGTCGCGCTCACCGGCGACCAGTGCGCCATCACGAATATCCGCGTGTCGCGCGGCGAATGAGTGCGGCAATGTATGTTCCCGCAGATTGGCTCCGGTGGAAATGTTCCCGGCGAACAGAAAAAACGTGGATATGTTCCCGGAGCTAAAAGTGAGAACAGGCAAAACCGTGGATATGTTCCTGCCCGCGATTATACGAACAAGCACGAAGAATAACTATCTATTTCATTTCCTCGAGCCACCTTGTATAACAGAACTGATTGGCATTCATTCCAGGGGTTGAACAGATGTGCGAATTGTTTGACAGCACATCCTCGTGCAACCCCTATCGTTATTTCAAGGGGGTTTCAAAAGGGGGTTTCAAAGGGGGATGAAGGTTAGGAAATGTTCAATCTTTGATACAAAAATGATAAAATCAATAGTTACAGGGCAAGCTCAAAAGATGGCTACTCTTCTTATTTGGAGATGGAGGTGACCCATTTGTCAAAGGTAGTGAAAGTGAATACGATGGGTTCCTTTGAGCCGATCAAGAAGACTGCAGTCTATTGCCGGATCAGCACCTCCCGGACAAGGCAGCCTTCCAGTCTTGAGAATCAGATCTCGGGCCTCATCACATACGTGTCGCGTCAGTACAATCTGAAGCTTGTCGGGGTCTATACGGATATCGGTTCTGGCCGGAGTACAGAATCCAGGAAGGAGCTCAAACGCCTGCTGGCGGATTGCGATGATGGAGACGTCGACTGCATCGTTACAAAGTCCATCAGCAGATTCGGAAGGAATACAGCGGAGCTCCTGCGGATTTGCAGAAGTCTCAAAGAGAAGAAGATCGACGTCTATTTTCTTTCTGAGAATATGCATTCTCTTGATCCTTCCGGGGAGCTGTCCATATCGCTTGCTGCAGCCGTTGCCGAGGGAGAATCCTTCAACAAGAGCGAAGCCATCAAGTGGGGCATTGCCAAGAGCGCTGAGAATGAGAACTCTGCGATCTATTCCAGAAAATGCTATGGATATCAATCAACCGGTGATGATCTCGTCATCGTAGAGGATGAGGCAGACGTAGTCCGGCGCATCTTTGACAGCTATCTTTCCGGGAAGGGCTCGTATGCCATAAAGACCATGCTTGAGAAGGAGGGCATTCCTTCTCCGACCGGGAAGGCAGCCTGGTCCAAGCGCACAATTGAGAAGATGCTCACCAATGAGAAATACTGCGGGGACGTCATTCTGTACAAGACATTTGTTTCGGAATACCCATCGAGCGAAAGGGTAGAAAACTCCGGAGAGCATAAGCAGATTGCTGTGCAGAATCATCACAAGGCAATTATAGAGCGCGAGAAGTTTGAGGCAGTACAGGCGCTTATTAAGGAACGGGGCAGAACTGATCAATAGACACGCTCTGAATGAAAAGAAAAGATAATGATATTTCATGAAGTCACAATTTGTGACTTCGCGAAAAGAAAATAGCTTGAGGTCTCGCTTTGTGACCTCAAAGTTGGAGGAAGATATGGCGGATAAGAATCAGGATCAGATAGTAGCAGCGGATCCTCTTTACAATTCTCTGCTGGCTCAGATCGGCGATGCCCTTGAGTCAGGAAGAAAGACCGCTGCAGCTCAGGTCAATGCGGCAATCGTTAGGACCTACTGGCAAATCGGAAAGTACATTGTTGAATTTGAACAGGCAGGGAATGAAAAGGCTGAATACGGCTCAGAGACATTGAAGAAATTGTCTAAAGACCTGACAACCCGGTATGGAAACGGATTCGGGCTCAGTAATGTTACGAAGATGCGCAAGCTCTATCAGTCTTATCCAATTTTGCAGACACTGTCTGCAAAATTGAGCTGGAGTCACTATGTGGAGCTTCTGAAGATTGAAGATCCTTTGGAAAGATCGTTTTACCTAAAGGAGTGTGAGCAGGAGAACTGGGGAGTTCGTGAACTCCGCAGGCAGATGAAGAGCATGCTCTTCCAGAGACTGGCTTTGAGCAAAGATAAAGCTGAAGTTATGAAACTCTCCGAGGAGGGACAGATTATCGAGAAGGCAGAGGACGTCATAAAGGACCCGTATATCTTTGAATTCACAGGGCTTCCGCAGCTGCCGGTATATAAAGAAGGTGATCTGGAAAATGCTCTAATTGATAATCTGAGTACATTTCTTCTTGAGCTTGGAAAAGGCTTTACCTATGTAGGAAGGCAGCAGCGGATCAATATCGGAGGCAGGATCTACAAAATAGACCTTGTGTTTTATCACCGCATTCTGAAATGCTTTGTCCTTATTGATTTGAAGCGTGGTGAGGTACAGCACGAGGATATCGGTCAGATGAATCTGTATCTGAATTATTACCGGGAAGAGATGAACACGGAGGGAGATACGGAGCCTATCGGGATCGTGCTCGGTGCATACGAAGACAAACTTATGGTGAAGTATGCTACGCAGAATATTTCAAACCAACTATTTGTGAGCAGGTATCAGTTATATCTTCCGGACAGGGAGCAGCTGGAAAATGAAATCAATAGATTTCTTGATAGCAAGGAAGAGAACTGATGTCGTGATTGGCCAATCGACTTGACCGGAACAATTTAATTTTGAGGGAAATGATTTAAGGTTTTCCATACATTTTAAGGTTGGCTATACCTTTCAATTTTGGCAGAAGGGGTGTCGTTTTATATGAGGCAGATGGCGGGAAGAATTGAATTTACGGTATTTCAGCGTTCACATCGTCTGCCTCGGGAGACGGGCAGAAGCCGGAAAAGCCTTGATACAAGGGCTTTCCGACACAGTTATGCCATTGACGGTCGTATCAAAGATTGCGTCTTGATAGATTTTGCCTGCGGTACCGGGGGCTTTATCACATCATGGCTGGGACAGCTTCAGAAGCAGGTAAAGAATACGGATGCTCAAAGGCAGCTGGATGACAGTATCTACGGAATAGAGAAAAAAACGTTCCCGTATCTGCTTTGTGTTACAAACATGCTCCTGCATGATATTGAGGTGCCCAATATATATCACATGAACTCACTGAAGCATAATCTTCTGGATTATACAGATGATGACAGGTTTGATGTGATCCTCATGAATCCGCCATATGGTGGGCATGAGGACAAGTCCATACAGAATTTCTTTCCGGATGACCTTGCTTCATCGGAAACGGCGGATCTCTTTATGTCTGTGATCATGTATCGCTTGAAGAAGAATGGCAGGGCTGCCGTAGTAGTACCGGACGGGTTCCTTTTTGGCCTTGATAACGCAAAGGTGGCAATAAAGACGAAGCTCCTTACGGAGTTTAATCTCCATACGGTTATAAGGCTTCCAGGATCTGTATTTAGTCCATATACGTCTATATCAACCAATCTTCTGTTCTTTGATAATACAAAACCTGCAGGCGATGTGTGGTTCTATAGAGTTGATATGCCGTCTGACAGGAAACACTTCTCCAAAACGAAACCTATGGAGCTGAAGCATTTTGATGATGCAATCGCCTGGTGGAGTGATAGAAAAGAAATAATGCTTGATGATGGACCGAAGGCTAAGTGCTACACGGCTGAATATCTGCTAAAGGATCAGGGATGTAATATCGACCTGTGCGGATATCCTCATGAAGAGGAGGAAGTGCTGGATCCCCTTGATACGATCAGGAACTATCAGGAGAAGAGGGCAACACTTAACGCTGAGATTGACCATGTGCTTGCCCAGCTTGAGGCGCTTTTGCCGGGAGGTGAGCAGAATGGCTGAATTGCAGAATAATATTGTAAATGACATTCGTCGGATCATTGACGAGAGTAGATACGCTGCCTTTGGTGCCGTAAACAGCATTGCGGTGCAGACATACTGGAATATCGGGAAAAAGATCGTAGAGGAAGAACAGCACGGACAGGATAGGGCTGACTATGGAAAACGTCTGATCCGTCAGCTTTCGGATGAACTGACAAAAGAATACGGAAACGCATTCAGCAAGAGAAACCTCGATTATTATCGTAAGTTTTATATTTGTTTTCGTGATTATGAGATTGTGAACGCGTGCGTTCACAATCTGACATGGACCCATTTCAGGCGGGTACTGGCAGTTGCATCGCAGGAATCAAGGGAATGGTATATCAGGGAGGCTTCCGAACAGCAGTGGAGCACCAGGGAGCTGGATCGTAATATATCAACACAGTATTACGAAAGGTTATTATCCAACCAGAGAAAAGGACTCCCTTTAAGCAAGGCTGTGTCCGAAAAAGCAGATCCTTTGGAGTATATCAAGAGTCCGGTGGTCGCTGAGTTTTTGGGATTCCATAACAATTCGGATTATAACGAGTCGCAGCTTGAGCGGGCACTTATCGACAATCTGGAAAAGTTTATCATGGAGCTTGGTAAGGGATTTGCCTTTGTGGAGCGCCAGAAACATATCGTGACTGAGACAGGAGATTTCTACATCGACCTGGTTTTTTATAATTACAGGATGAAGTGTTTCGTGCTGTTTGAACTGAAAACACATAAGCTTTCTCATCAGGATATCGGGCAGTTGGATATGTATGTCCGTATGTATGATGATACCATCAAGGATGAAAATGATAATCCGACGGTGGGCGTGCTGCTCTGCACGGACACTGACAGCACGATAGCGAAATATTCCGTGCTAAATGATAATGACAGGCTGTTTGCGGCGAAATATATGGCATTTATGCCGACACAGGAGGAACTGCAGCAGGAGATCGAGCGTCAGAAGCAGTTCTTTATCAGTACACATTCCAAGATGGAGGATGAGCAATGACACCTGAACAATTAAAAGCAAGCATCCTCCAGATGGCTATACAGGGAAAACTTGTGGAGCAGAGACCGGAAGAGGGGACGGCTGAGGAACTGTATAATAGAATGAAAACGGGAAACAAGGTTAAAGAGATTGATCCTGATGAGTATCCATTCGATATACCTGAAAGCTGGAAATGGGTTAGGATGGGGGAAATTGGTGATACAAATATAGGGTTAACATATAAACCAGCAGATAAAAGTGATAAGGGCGTTATTGTTCTTCGCTCCAGTAATATACAAAACGGGCACATGGATTATGCAGATATAGTAAAGGTACAGTGTGAAATCCCCGAAAGAGCAATGATTTCAAAGGGTGATTTACTGATATGTGCAAGAAATGGTAGTCGCTCATTGGTAGGAAAAGCAGCTGTAGTCGATCAGGACGGGATGGCTTTCGGAGCATTTATGGCAAAGTTCAATAGCCCGATAAACCCGTACATATATTATTTCTTGCAATCACCCATTTTTAGAGGACAACTTGATGGTGTTAAGACTGAGACAATAAATCAGATTACACAAGATATGTTAAAAAATCAAGTTATGCCTCTTCCGCCAATAGAAGAGCAGCATCGTATTGTGGCCAAGATAGAAGAGCTTCTTCCGTACGTTGACCGCTATGCCGAGGCTTATGAGAAGTTGGAACAGTTTAATGCCAAGTTCCCGGAGGATATGAAGAAATCCATCCTACAATATGCTATTCAGGGCAAATTGGTGGAGCAGAGACCGGAAGAAGGAACGGCTGAAGAACTGTATCAGCAGATACAGAAAGAAAAGCAGAAGCTGATAAAAGAAGGAAAGATAAAGAAAGAGAAGCCACTTGCGGAGATTACAGAGGATGAGATTCCGTTTGATATTCCAGAATCTTGGAAATGGGTCCGGCTATCTGAAGTAATAGACGTTCGAGATGGTACACATGATAGTCCTAAATATGTGCCTGAAGGAATACCGCTTGTTACAAGTAAAAACCTTTCTAATGGAACGATTGATTATGGGAATGTAAAGTATATTACACAATCAGATGCAGATAAAATAAACGAGAGATCCGCTGTAAGCGATGCAGATATTCTATTTGCAATGATAGGCTCCATAGGGAATCCTGTATTAGTAAAAAAAGATAGGGAGTTTTGCATTAAGAATATGGCACTATTTAAGAGATATGCTGATACGAATATTGATATGAATTATATGTATTGGTTTTTCTATTTTGTTCAGTATAGCCTAAAAGCAGAGGCATCAGGGGGCGTGCAATCGTTTATTTCTCTTACGAGATTTAGAGAGTATCCATTTCCGCTTCCACCTTATGAGGAATAGCATCGTATCGCAACAAAGATAGAGGAACTCCTTCCATACTGTGATAGGTTGGTGAAGTGAATGCAATGGCGCAAGAAAGGTGAATCAGAGGCAATAATCATATTAGAAAATATCGGAATTGAAATTGATAGAGACTATTATGACGATAACAGTCATAAAAGTATGCCTGATATTAGATGCAAAGATGGCCGGTACATTGAAGTAACCCATACGCTTCATAATAATGCGATACCAACAACACTTAGCAGATTTGACAGGCTTCAGCCAGGTGAGGATTGGAGTGAATATACACAAAGACATCTGGATGCAGAGATAGAGTGTAGTCAAGCATTAGATCGAATACATAATTCGGATTATGAAAAGGATGATATGTGGAGGCTGACTCCGACAGGACAGGCGCAGTTTAAGAAAGACGTGAAGCTGCTGAAGGAACATATGGGATGCGATATTACAGAGATGGACTTCGACAAACGAAATTCCGAGTTTAAATGTGATCATCCTACAATACATTTTTCGACGGACAATATCCTTAGAGAGATTTCCGAGGATAAAGGCAGAAAATATCCTGATGGAGATGTAGATCTGTTTATATTTGCGACAGATGAAGAGTTCCGGTTGATGAAGGAACTTATACCGCAGATGAATTGGAACGGAACGGCAATGGGATTTCTTAATAGGATTTTAAGGTCACCGTTTCCAGTAATATATGTCTGTGAGTGGTGTTTTGAGAAGCAGAGTTATAACATAAATAATCCGCAGCTTATGATTTTTCGTAAGCAAGGGGAGGGGTTAAAAATAGAACAGAAGAAGGGTGTTTGATTATGGCAAAAGGTTTATTTGACCTGATTCTGGACAGCATATTCGATGATGAGTGGAAAGGTAAATACGGAGAAAAGCTCACGGAAAGAGAACTGAAGCTGGTCCAGTTGTTTGGGCGAAAGGGCAAAGTCTTACGGAATGTTTATCTTCCGAAAGATAACGGAGAAACATCGGAGTTGGATGTTATATTTATAACACAAAAAGGGATTTTTGTTTTTGAGAGTAAAAATTATTCCGGATGGATATTTGGTGATGAAAAAAGTAAGAATTGGACATCCATGTTGCCGAATAGACAAAAGAATCAGTTTTATAACCCAATAATGCAGAACAGGACGCATCTAAGGTGGATGAAACAATTTGTAGGTGATGATATCCCGCTGTTTTCAATCATTGTGTTTTCCGAACGGTGTGAATTAAAGAAAGTAACAGTTTATTCTGAGGACATAAAGGTGATCAAGAGGGATCGCACATATGCTGCGGTACGTGATATATGGGACAAGAGTCCTGATGCTGTATCTGGAGATAAAATTGATGAGCTGTATACTAAATTAAAGGAATTGACAAATGTGGATGCCACTATTAAAGCTGCACATGTAGAAAATATTCAAAAGAAATATAAAAAATACGATGATGTGGCTAAGGTAGGAGCGAAAAATACTGAAGTACAGGCTGATGAAGGGGGAGATTTAATTTGCCCAAAATGCGGAAATAAACTTGTTCTGAGATTGGCAAAAAAGGGTGATAATGCAGGTAATAAATTTTACGGTTGCAGTTCGTTTCCCAAATGCAGATATATACAAAAAATACAGTAATGACTGTAGAAATAAAATTATCCAAGGAGAATGAGTCAATGGGGACATTTTATCTTGTTGATTATGAAAATGTAGGGAGTGGAAGTGTTACCAAGTGCAGTGGACTTGACAAGACAGATCAGCTCCATATTTTTTATACAGAGAATTCAAAGAATATAAACCTTGATATCGTGGATGATCATGGCGATGCAGTTTTGGAGACTCATAAGGTGCCTACTGGAAGTCAATCTGCCGATATGCACATAGTTTCTTATATGGGGTATATCCTTGGGAAATATGAAAAATCAGCAATTAAGATTGTCATTGTTAGCAAAGACAAGGATTATGATAATCTGATTAAGTTTTGGAGTGGGAAGGCTGATATATCGAGAAAGCAAAAAATCGATGTTTCCGCTCCTAAGAAAGCACAACCGGCAAAGAAATCATCCGAGCCGAAGGCGCAGGCAAAAAATACAAAGACTGCATCCAAGACTACTGAAAATACCACTACAAAAGTTGTGGTTAAAAAGCCGACATAATCAGAACTGAAAACGCAACTCAATATGGAAGCTCAGCGTGCTTTATCGCAGGCTGGATATTCCAAAGATGAGATCAATTATATAGCTAAACTTGTATGTAAACATTTTGGCGAAGAAAACTTTAAACAGGAAATACATAACGATTTGCGAATTGATCTTGGGGAGTACGCATATCAGGAAGCGTATAATTGCTTAAAACCGATATTGAAAAAATACGGTAAATAGTTTCGTTATGAATGGCATCCGAGGATAGTATCCAAGGATGTTTTTTCATACATATTTTAAGAGGAAGGAGGTTATGAAAATTGAATATTGTTTACCCTGGCGGGTAGCAGTAAATCGAGAGATTTATTGTTACCCGTTTTTTATTGCAAAACAGATATTGCCTGATACGGCATATCAGAATGAAAGGAGATTTTTTAACATGATTGATTTATCAGAAAAGAGTAGAGAAGAAGTAATCCGTGAAAAGAAAGAAGCGGAGCTTAGACTGGCGAAGCGTAAGGAAGGGGAATGGAAGCGCCGCATGGATAAGGAGCGTAAGTGCATGATCGGGGGCACATTCCTTAAGTATTTTAAGGACTCTTTACTCTTTGAACCGGATGAGTGGGATCGGATCGTGCAGGAAGTGATCAAGACTGATGCCTTCAAGCAGACAATCGAAGCAATCCGAAAGGAAGCAGCTATCAAGCAAAAGCAGAAGGAACAGATGTCGAAAGCGGAGGGGAAAACGGATAATCCGGAGACCCAGCAGGCAAGGTCAAAAGAACAGAAGAACAATAACACGCCGGAAACGGCAAAACAGGAAAATGCAAGACAGGAACACAGACCCGAAGGTGGCAATAATGGTCAGTAGGTCAGGGCGGTGGCGAGGGGGCTTTTCTGATCACCGAGTTTACTCGGTGCGCACAGATATACCATCTGCGATGGTATGTGCGTCCTGCCGGAGGCGTCCTGCGGACAGCGATGTCTGCTCCGCAGCCATAAGGGGGAACCCACACTTCCCCCTTCGATGCCTCTGGCATCTACCCCTATTGTTTACTTGTGTTTCGAACATATCACAAAAGCGGATAAGAAAGTCTGACTGTACCTGTAACTACCTTTGTCTTAGTCATGAGTATTCTCCTTAATCTTGTTAAACTCAGATTTTGCATCATTTCCTGTGATCTCCGGACGCTTGTCCGAGATCGGAACCAGGGTAGGTTTGCCCGGCGGCTTTACGATGAGTCCGCCCAGGACTTCATTGAATTTAGTCTTGCCCATCAGCTTTTCCATTTCAGTAAGCGTGATGAGACTCTTCTTGAAGATATCCTTGTATCCGGCTTTTTCAGCAGCCTTGATTACAGCATCTTCGTCTTTGTACTTTCGGGTACTTCGGCCAGCGACAACCTTGAAGGCTTTCCACTTTTTTCCATGGTTTATGGCCATGTCGGTCGCGTAGCTCATAATATCATTTGCCCATTTGGTAAGGTCGGGCAGTACCTTTAAGATGTCCTCAATCTCATCGTCGGAAAGCAGAGGCGGGGGAGCAAATTCTTTTTTTGCGAGTTCAAGGTTGGCTTCGGCTCTAGCTCGGCATTGCACAGCGGCTTTGCAGAAGATGCACCAGTCACCCGGACAGAAGTTTCCTTCACCCTCGTAGGCGAGCTTGGCAGTTGGTTTTAAGACCTCCTCGGCCCATTTCCGAAGAGCTGCGACCGATTCTTTCCAGGTGCTGACATTTTCACGTCTTGGTTGGAAGATTGTCATCTCGACTTCTTTGAAGTCATAGAGCCCTTCGTAGATATCGAGTGCACCCAGCGCATACAGCTTCATCTGCGGATTTTCCTCGGCTTCAATTACTGTCTTTCCATACTTCAGATCGATGACGTGGAGCTTATTATCAGAAACGATAATGCAGTCCGACGTTCCGAATGATTCTGGAATATAGGAAGTAAGGTCGAGCTTCGTCTCGATGTATGCTTGTGCATCCGGGCAGGTCTGCCGTTCAATGGAAAGCTGCTCCATGATGTAGTCCCGGTACGCGTCGGTACATTCCTCCATTTCATCGGAGTCATATTCTGACGTGGGCCTTCGGCTTCGCATCTTGAGTGCCTTCCGGACTTTGTGCTCGGCAAGTGCATGCGCTGCCGTTCCCTCGGCAGCTGCCTGCGTTGGCTGATCGGAAAATTCCTGTTCCAGCCTTGCAGACTTCTGGCATTCCAGCCATCTTGCCGCACTTGACGGAGAGAGGATGGCATGCGTATTAGGTGGCACTTCCAAACACCTCCGCTTCTTTCAGCATCACGTCATACTCGGATGGATTGATGTCTGAAAGCTTGGTTCCGCCGTGCTTCTTTATTAGTTCACGGACCTTGTCGCCGTAACCTTCGCGACTCTTCGCGGCCAGCACTGCGCGGACATCCTCGAGACGGATTGTCTTCTCCGGTTCAGCTTTCTTTTCTTCTTTTTTCTCTGTCTTTGGCTGTTCCGGAACCGGTTCATCTGAGGAGAGCGCTTCAGCGATTGCCTGCAGATCATCAGCGACGGTACGGACATCGGTTACGAGATCAAGCAGTAACTTGATTCTGCTCATTTCGGATTCCTCCTTTCATGTTTTTGCCAGTTTTCGGTTTTACGAGTGATCACTTCGTTTTCGTAAGGACTTCTTCCTTACATGTCTTCCGTCAAAGGAATGTGGTAAAATCCGTACCCCTTATCTGAGAATTTTTCATGTTTGGATTTCTGTTCCTTACAAGTCTTCCGTCAAAGAAAAGTGAGGGAATCCGTACCCCGGAAAATAAAAAATCCTGCGGAAGTTATCCGCAGGATAGAAGAGATTTCATATGTTCCAGTTGTTCCCAAATTCCATTTTTTTCTATAATGTATAAAATCAAATGTTTCTATATGCATATAGGTTTATGCCTATTCTTTTATTTTTAATAGATATTAGTGGAACAGATGGAATGAAAAATCCAGAAAGATGTGAGAACACTAAAAGATACTGTGTTCCAATGATGAAGTTCCAACGAGATAAAAAGTGGAACAGGAACAGCATAAGAAGTGTTCCGCTGTTCCAGCCCGATAAGTTTTCGGATGGACTGGAACGGTTTCATTCACATGAACTTTCCAGTCATGATCTCATCTCAGCAGCTCATTCACTTTTTTCTGTACGGCTGAAGCATCAAATCCCGCTCTGGTAAGACGGGCAACCCGCTCGGCTCCGTTTCCCCACTTGCCTGCGATCACCTCTCTGGCTACCGCATCAAGTGATTTTTGAGGAGAAGTACTTCCACGCAGAAGCTCATTAACCTTTTGCTGTACGGCGTTGTAGTCAAGACCTAGGGAGCTGATGGCTCTCTTTCTTGTCTCGCCGTTTCCGTACTTCCCGGCGAGGACGTTTCTTGCCGCCTGCTCAACTGTGATGGACGAGGAGACCGCTTCACTGAAGCGGAGCACGTTTGTCCACGGGTAGTTCCGGTAAGAGTGGATCAAAAACTCCCTGCTTGTCTGGTCGCCGGGACGGCCTCCTGTGACTGTGCCTTTTTCGTTTATCGAAGCTTCGACCTCCCTGCCGCCTCCGCAGTACATCGCGGTATGGTGGCGGACGTTCAGAAGCACATCGCCGCGCTTTAAGCCTGCTCCGGTAGCAAGGTTTACAGTCCTTGTCACATCGGAGAATCCGCAGGACTTGAAAACAGAGAGCATGTTCCCGGTATAGGTCGCACCCTTCGTCTTTACCGGAATTCCGGCTGCCTGCCATGCCGAGATCACGGCGGAGGAGCAGTCGTAGTCGCCTCTTTCTCCCCAGCGGTACCTCTGGTCATAGCCGTGTCTATTGTCATTAGCGTGAGATTCCATCCACTGGATGGCCTGTTCTGTTTTGCTCATATGTCATTTCCTCCATAATAAAAGCCCTCCGGGGATTAGCCGGAGAGCAGCAGAAAGCAACGTCCCATTGACGGAAGGGATAGCCGGGATAGTAGGATTGCCTCCTTTCAATCCGTATTTTTGCTGAGCTGCTTGACAGCCTGGTTTATGCCGGTTGCCGCAAAGCCGGATACTATACCGACTGCGAGGGCGTTGACCGCGTCCTTTGCCGGAAAGTCCGGCATGATGTAAAGCCCTGCGACGCCTAATGCCGCTCCAACAATCCCGCAGATCACCGGGATCCAGTTGTCGGAAACCTTCTGCGAAGCCTTACATGCAGCGCCTACAAGGTAGGCGATCACCGTGATTGCCGCTACGCTTGCAATTCCAAAGTCCATAAGTCATTCCTCCTTTTCTTTATTTTTGTCTGCCGTGATTGGCAGTTCCAGACATTTCTTGTACAGGGATTCTCCGGTGCCGTTGCCTCCGAGTGCCTTGTACGGCGTATAGAGATATTCGAGATTGTTACGATCCTCGATGGTGCAGAAACCCCGCTCAATAAAAAAGCTGCATGACTGGTAGAGCCGGTCGTGCAGCAAGGCGAGAATTCCTTCCCTGAGAATATCGTATTCATCCTTTTTCTTATGGATGGCTCTTACCATCCATGTGATCATTGCGATAATGAGTGCGAAAAGTTCCTGCACCCAGTACCGCAGTATAAAATCAATCAATAGAATCATCCCCTTTCAATATCAGTATCTGCTCAGTTCCAGAAGAGGAGCGGATCGTAAGTTTTCCGTCACTCAGCTCAAAGGTATAGGTTGTATCGGAAAAGACTGCTCCTTCCGGGACGTCCGATTTTACGGTATGACCGTCTACCTTTAAAGCATTGTCAACGATACCGTCACCATCCGCGTCGAATTTCGAGAGCGTATCCTCTCCTGTGGTCAGCTGATTCACCGCTTCGCAGAGCCGCTTTATCACCTTACTTTTCCCCGTATAATTAATCATCATCTTAGTTCTCCTTCAGATCTGTAAGCGTATAGGTCACCTTCATTGAAGTGGCGGATGTTTTTGTGACCGGAGATGAAAGATTGCATATTGTTCCGATATATGAGGAAGGAATGGACTTTTTCGGATAACTGTTGTA
>OMZX01000076.1 GCA_900315665.1 uncultured Eubacteriales bacterium | reverse complement strand
TCGCCGCTGACCTTCAGATCACGGAAGCCGGACTGAAGCTCGTCAATGTTTTTATGCGAGAGCTTGCCATAGCCCTTAAAGGAGGTGGTGTCGAAATAGACGGTGCCATCGGCTGCGACGTAGGCGTGGTTCGTGTCGACCAGCTGCTTGATGAGGTCGATCATGCCCTGGATCTCCTCCGTGGCCTTCGGATGCGCCGATGCGGGCTCAATGTTCATGGCCGCCATGTCTTTTTCCACCTCGGCGATATAACGCTTCGTGATGGTCGGGCAGTCCACGCCCTCTTCATTGGCCTCTTTGATGATTTTATCGTCTACGTCTGTGTAGTTTGAAACGTAGGTCACCTTATATCCCTTGTATTCCATGTAGCGACGGAAGGTATCGAAGACGATCATCGGGCGAGCATTACCGATATGGATGAGGTTATAGACGGTCGGTCCGCAGACGTACATCCGGATTTTGCCCGGCTCGATCGGCTTGAACTCTTCCTTCATGCGTGACATGGTGTTGAAAATTTTCATTTGATTTTTCCTCCCGGACACCAGAAGTTCAATGTCTACATTTAGTGCCCATCTTATAATTTCGTATTATACTTCAATAATACAATCTACGTCGAACAAAGGTATCTTTGAATCATGCGTCATGAATTTCATATTCTCCGCAATAGCTTGACAAACCAAAATTCTGTCAAACGGATCCTTATGCTCTGCTTCACCCGGAAGCATAGTCAGTTTCTTCCAAGGAAGTATGTGTTGATTTAGCAAGGATAGAAATTTAATATTTGATTTTTCTGCATAAAAAATAATATCCTGAGGAGAAAAGTTAAATTCCTCGGGATGTAATTTTCGTTTTATTGCAATCTCCCATATACTGATCACACTATAATAAACTTCATTATCTTTATTCGTTAGTATCTCTCTAGCATCCTTACTCAGTAACGTACTGTCTGAAACGAGCCAAATCAAAATATGTGTATCTATTAAAATTTTCATAAATACCCCTTAAACATTGACTCTACTTCATCGTTCCAACATTCAAACTGATCTGGGTAAGTGATCTTATCTTTTCCTAGTCCAATCTTAACTTTTGAAATTTCTTCTTGAGTTGTAGAGGACGTCAGCTTTCTCATCAAAGCAATTATTAATTTGGCGTCCTCATCTGTTAAAGATGACCATAAATCTTTTGCTTCCTTTTCCAGAGTAGCTGACATAATTTCTCCTTCCTTTCTTTAATAATGTAATCTTTATCGTATTGTATCATTTACCGGCTGAAGTTTAAATAACAAAAGCAGGCACAAATCTGTGTTTTGATTCATACCTGCCGAAAAGCCACCATCTATTAACGATTGTACTGATTGAAGAACTCCTCGAACTGCTTCCAGAGCTGTTCCTGGTCGTAGTCGGAGCCGCCCTGCGAGCCGTTACCGGACTGGCCGTCCGAGCCGCTGCCGGAGTTGCCTGCGTCGCCGCTGCCATTGCCGGCGTTGTCATTAGACGAACCATTGTCGCCGGAGCCGCTATCTGAACCAGAGCCGCTGTTGTCGTGCTTCTGGAAAGGATCGTTTGCGTTGCCGGAGTTATCCGATGAGCCGCTGCTGTTAGCATTCTGCTTATCCGCCGCTGCCTGGTTCGAGGAATCTGCGGAGCCGAGGACGACATCGACGGTCACCTCATCATACTTCGAGCCGTTCGGACGCTGGACGGTCACCTTCACGGTTTCGCCAGCCTTGTACTTCTGGAGGAGCGTCGCGAGGTCGTCGTAGGTCTTCACGCCCTGACCGTCGAGCGCCGTGATGATATCCTTCTCCTGCAGGCCGGAGTTCTGCGCGGTCGAACCCTCTGTGAACTTGTAGATGAACACACCCTGCGGCATGTCGAAGCTCTTCGCGGTGTTCGCATCGATATTCTTCACCTGCACGCCGAGGTAGCCGCGCTCGTTCTCCGGCACCTTCTCACGGGTTTCTAGTGAAGAAAGATTGTTGATAACAGTCTGCGCCTTCGCCGACGGGATGCTATAGCCCATGCCCTCGACGTCGGTGGAGGAATATTTCGCGACGTTAATGCCGATGACCTCGCCCTTCATGTTTAGGAGCGCGCCACCGGAGTTGCCCGGGTTGATGGCGGCATCGGTCTGTAGAAGTCCTGATTCGGTGCCCTCGTCGGTCTCGACGTCACGGTTCACCGCACTAATGATGCCAGTCGTGACGCTCTGGCCATAGCCGAGCGCGTTGCCGATCGCGACGACCTGATCGCCGACCTGCAGGTCATCCGAGTTACCGAGGGTCGCGATCTTAATGGTGTTCATGGTCTCGGTCGGGATGTCGCTGAGCTTCACAGAAACTACTGCAAGGTCATTCGAAGCATCCGTGCCCTTGATTTCGGCGTCGATCGTCTTGTCATCGTCGAAGGTCACGGAAAGCGAGGTCGAATCAGCCACGACGTGATTGTTCGTGACGATCAGGAGCTCCGTGTCATTTTTTCCAATGATTACACCTGAGCCGCTGGCCGGTACTTCGGTTTCGTAATTCTGGTAATTACCGAAGATGGAGAAGCCATTCTGCTGGTATTTCATCATGTTGGTGATGGCGACGACAGAGGGCATACACTCCTTTGCGACGGCGGTGACACTGCCAAGGTTGCCGGAGGAGGTCTGGGTGGCTGCGCCGGACGCGCTGCTGCCGCTTGCGCTGTTTGTGCCACTGCCGTTTGCGCTACTGCCGGTTGCGCTACTGCCGGTTGTGCTGTCGGCGCTGTTCGCGCCTGCTGCCGCGCTATCGGCGCCGCTCTTTCCGGATGCGCCACCTGCTGCTTCGCCATTTGTGCCGGTCGAAGCCTTCGGACTCTCGATCAGGGCCTGCGACTCCTGCACAGTCTGGTTCGTGATACCTGCCTTCTGTGCGGCTACGTTTATACCCACCATAGACGCGCCGGCGATCACACCAAACAAAAGTGCGGAAAGCACGATGCTCGCTACCTTCTTCATATTGATTCCTCCTCGTTAAATCACTTATACGGGCCTTGCCCGCCTAACTGCCCATACTATAGCGGAATATTGTGTCCGAATTGTGTCTGCTGCGCAAAAATTCCCGGGTATTCTTTCAGATTTCCTTTGATTTCCGGGTGGCGGCTGATGGATGTGACCACACCGGAAATCCATCAGCTCCGGTAGAGTTCAAGTGTCCGGCTGGCGGCTGATGGATGTGGCCACACCGCAAATCCATCAGCTTTCCTGATTTCTTTATAGAATTTTTACACATGAAATCTTCAGGCGATGGTATACTTCTCCTTGATTTAAGAGTTTAAGCAGGTTTTCTTATTTCATTTGATGAATTTCTTTCATGAACCGAAGGCCTTGCTTTAAGAGATGAAGCGTGAAATACAAGGTGAAGCATGATCTATTTTATCGTGAATCCGGCAGCGTCCGGTGGGCGGGGGCTACGAGTATGGCGGCGCGTACAGGAATGTGTGCAGCGGCTTCATCCGGAGGGGTATCAATATTACCTCACGGAGAAGCAAGGTGATGCACGCCGTTTTTCCCATGCCATCACGACAGGTAGTGATGCAGATAGGACCGTTGCCGTGATCGGCGGGCAAGGCACGCTCAATGAGGTGATCGACGGAAGCTGCCTCGATCGTGAGGATGTCGCGTTCGCCTACATTCCGACCAGCTGGGAGAAGTACAATTTTCTGCAGAGTGTTTTCCAGACCGCGACCCTGCAGGAGCGGCTTCAGCGGATTCTTACCGACAAGGATGTACGGCTCCTCGACTATGGCGTCCTCAGTAACCCAAGCCTCAACCGTCGTTTCGTCATGAGCGCAGGGGTAGGGTTCAATGCTGCCGTCTTCCTCGATTTCTATGGAAACGAATGTGCCGCGCGGTGCGCCGGGCGCAAGGGCAAGTACCGGGTACTCGTGAAGAGTCGCCGGCTAATGTTTCTGCAAAGCTTCATCCGCGAGTTTTTGAAAGCCAAAAGGACACGCGGATATGTAGTCATTGAAGATGAAACGGCAGAAAAGCATGAGTTCAACAATATCATGTTTGCTTCAGCGCTGGTGCGGCCATACGGAAGCGGGCTGTCGGATTGCAAGAAGGATGCGGATGAGCGGATCGAGTTTTGCGTCGTCAGCACGCGGCATAAGCTTCGGCTGCTTCGCGTAATCTGGGCGATCGTTTCCGGGCGGAGTACGAAGCTTGACGGGGTGCATATCTATCGCGGGAAGGCGATGGATATCGTGCTGGATCAGCCGCTGCCTGCGCATGTCGACGGGGAGTACGTCGGTATGCAGGACAGGTTCACGCTGCGCAGCGTGCCGCGACGGCTTCGAGTGTCGATTTGATACTGGAATATGAGACAAAATTTACCCCTTTGGAGAAAGAGCTTTACAAAAGCTGCTCTTTCTCCTATTTTTTAGGTAGATGTTCGAAAATGAAGCTTTGTATGCGTTTGTTGCTTGAAATTTTTGTAATTCAAAAACCATTGAACAAAAAATATTAGGAGGATCATATGCGAATCGGAACTGGATATGACGTGCACAAGCTCGTGGAGGGACGGAAGCTGATTCTTGGTGGGGTTGAGATTCCCTATGAGAAGGGCTTGCTGGGGCATTCGGATGCGGATGTGCTGCTGCATGCGATCATGGATGCACTTCTGGGTGCGGCGGCACTCGGTGACATCGGGCAGCATTTCCCGGATACGGACCCGGAATATGAGGGGGCGGATTCGCTGAAGCTGCTCGCGGAGGTCGGAAAAATTTTGAGGGACGCCGGTTACCAGATTGGGAATATCGATGCGACGGTAATCGCGCAGCGTCCGAAGCTGATGCCCTATCTCCCGGAGATGCGGCAGAATGTGGCCGGGGCGCTGGGCATCGACGTCTCGCAGGTTTCCATCAAGGCGACTACGGAAGAGCACCTCGGCTTCACCGGGCGTGGTGAGGGCATCAGTACACAGGCCGTGGCGCTGATTGAGTGAGAAATGATTTTAGATTTTATAAAAAATGGAGCACAGCAGAAGTGACCCACACAGCGACAATTTAAGATGTCGCTGTGTGGGTCATTTCTGCTATGCTCCACTTTTTACTTTGCATCATTTCACTTCAAGAGCAGATGGCATAGGCGAGAGGTTCTTTCCATCAGCCACCAATCGGAAGCTAGGTCTCCGCCGGAGCTGATGGTTTTCGGGGATGGTCACATCCATCAGCTGCCAATCGGAAGCTTGAACTCTGCCGAAGCTGATGGATTTGAGGGTTGGCTATATCCATCAGCTGCCAATCGGAAGCCTGAACTCTGCCGCGGCTGATGGATTTGAGGGTTGGCTATATCCATCAGCTGCCAATCGGAAGCCTGAACTCTGCCGCGGCTGATGGATTTGAGGATTGACCATATCCATCAGCTGCCATCCCGAAGCCTCGCCCGCCATAGGCGGGCACTCCGGGATTAGCCCACATAGCTCAGCGGGTTCACGTACGCGCCGTTTTTCCGGATGCCGAAATGCAGGTGCGGGCCGGTCGAGTAGCCAGTGGAGCCGACCTTGCCGATCGTCTGCCCCTGCTTCACCTCCATGCCCTCGGACACCGCGAGACTCGACATGTGCATGTACACCGTGTAGACGCCGCTGCCATGACTGATCATCACATAATTGCCGGCACTCGCCGAGTAGGTCGCAATGACGACTTCTCCTGCCGCAGCAGCCACCACTGCGCTACCGCTAGCAGCCGCAATGTCGATGCCCTTATGATTTGTAGACGCGCCTTCGGTCGGTGATTCCCTCGCACCAAAATAGCTTGAAATCGTGCTGGACGCCGGACACGGCCAGATGAGTCCGCCTTGAAGCGTACGCTCCGTATAGGTCTTGCCGGCTGCCTCAGCGGCCTTCCGGGCGGCTTCCTCCTCCGCCTCAATCTTCTTTTCCATCGCAGCGATGTTCGCTTCCTGCGCGGAAATGTCTTCGTAGAGGTCCTTGATCTTACCTGTAGCGTCATCGACCTCCGACTGCGCAGAGCTGATCTGCCGGCTGTAGGCATTGACCTGCTTCTGCTTTTCCGCCATCAGCGTCTTCACACTTTCCTGACGGGCGCTCGCATCGGCAAGGAGGCCCTGAAGTTTCTCATTTTCGTCCTCGAGCATGCCCTCGTATTCCGCGACGGTTTCCTTCGACTTCTTGTATTCGACGAGCTTTTCGCGGTCATAGGAAGTGATTTTCTCGATGTATTCGGCGCGGTTCAGGAGGTCGGACCAGGAATGCGCGGACAGCAGCATGTCGAGGAAGCTCGTGTCGCCCTTTTCATACATGTATTTGATGCGGAGCTTCGTCGAGGCGTACTGGTTCGACTCCGTCTGCATCGCGCCGTGGAGAAGCTCCGTCGTCTCGGCGATCTTCTGGTTCATGGCCTCAATCTGCTGATTCAGGCTGTCGATCTCCGCCTCGATCTCCGAGAGGTTTTTGTCCATCTCCGTGATGTACTGCTTCGCCTCGGATTTCAAACCCTCCAGGTTCTGGATCGTGCCCGCCACCTTCTTTTTCTGCTCCTCAAGCGCCGAAATCTGCTTCTTGTTTTCGGTGATCTTGTCCTTCGAGTTCGCGATCGACTTTTTGTCCTGCTCGGAGGCATACACCGTAAGCGGCACCATAAGTGGCGCGGTAAAGTGCATGGAATTTATATTCCGCATATATGTTGAAATTTGGTTTGGAACAAAAAGTGAAGTTGAAAACACTAATCCCAAAACGCAGATTGGCATAGTTAGTTTTAAGGTTTTCTTGATTTTTGGTCTACTCATAAATCTAATCCTATATTCAAGTCCAAATATTTTGAAAATTCCGGCAAAAGCTGATGGAATTTATTATAATGGAAAATCCGGCTGAGCGGATGCTCCACCGGATTTTGTAAGAAAATTGTTGTATTTCGCCCAATAGAAAGCTGACAACGGGGAGGTTCTCCCTGGTGTCAGCTTTATGACAGATAGAACCGTCCCCGGTGTCACATCGGAAGCCTGCATCACACCCGCAGGGCTTTCTGGATCGTGAAGAAGGAGACGATGAAGCCGACGCCGACGCCCAAAATCAGGGCTGCAGCGGTCATCTCGGGGAAAATCGTCGCGAGCGGGATCGGTACGAACAGCGAGGAGATTCCGACGAAATGCACCATGATATAGGTGTAGGCCTTCTGATACAGGAAATAGATGCCGATGAGCGGGATCACGGCGCCGAAAAGTCCGAGCAGCACGCCCTCCACGAGAAACGGCAGCCGGATCATGAAATTCGTTGCGCCGATCATCTTCATGATTTCATTCTCGCGGCGTCGGAAAGCAGCCGCGACAGAGATCGTGTTCGAAATCAGGAAAACCGACACCGCAAGCAGCACGCTAATGATCAGCATCGACACCGCAGAAATCACTTCATTTAAGCGTTGCAGCGTCTTCACGGCTTCATTCGAGTAGTTCACCTGCCGGACGACAGGATAGGTCTTAAGCCACGTCACAAATTCATCCTGATCGTCGAGGTTTGTGAGAAACACCTCATAGCTCTGCGAACCGGCCAGCGGATTATCCTCCGCGAAGGCCGCCGCGAGGTAAGCATTGTCCTGAAAATAATCCTCCTTGAAGCTGTCCCAGGCCTCCTCGGCAGAGGTGTAGGTCACGGATTTCACTTCGGGGCGAGCCTTGATCGCGTCGCCGACCGCCTGGACGTCGCTGTCCGCGGCATCATCCTGAAAAAGCACGGTGATGCCGACGGTCGTCTCGGCCTCCTTCGCGGTGTGCTGGACGTTCTCAATGATCGCGAAAAACATGCAGAACAGGAAGATGGACGCCGCGATCGTCGCGATGGACGCGAGCGCGAAAAGCTTTTTGTGAAAAAGATTTTTCACGCCGGAGTGGACGGAATAGGAAAATGCGTTCAGTTTCATTTCGTCGCCTCCTGTTCCGTCGTGACTGTTCCAGATGTGTCCTGGCCGTCTGCACGACTAGATGCCAATGCTTCCTGCCCGTGAATCTGGTGGCTGTGCGGCGCACGCGCGCGGCTGCGGAGGCCGGACTTCGCAGAAGCTGTTGGTTTGGTCTCAACAGGTTTTGCTTCAAGCGGGCTTTGACCCTCTATCTCTGAAGTCTTTTCGATTGTTGTCTCTGCCGCTAGACTTGTTACTGATGCTGATTTCTCTACAGCAACATCTGTTTTCTGCTCTTTATCAGGCTGTGAGGTTTCAACAGGCTGCGGCGCAGCGGCGCGGGTGTGAGCGGGGCTCAGCGGGAGGTCCAGCATGTAGGCCTGCTCTTCATCGGGACCCGGATGGTCTGAGACAATGCTTCCATCAGCGATCTCAATCACGCGTTTGTGCATGCGCTGGACGATCGAGCGGTCGTGCGTGATGACGACAACCGTCGTGCCACGCTCATTGATGGCAAGGAGAAGATTCATAATCTCGGTTGCGTTCTGGTGGTCGAGATTGCCGGTCGGCTCGTCTGCGAGAAGAATATCCGGGTCGTTCACGAGTGCGCGGGCGATTGCGACACGCTGCTGCTCGCCACCGGAAAGCTGGTTCGGCAGACTCTTTTCCTTGCCACTAAGACCAGTGCTCCGGATGACACGGTCAACGTTCTCGCGGATCTCGCGGTTGCTCTTTCCGACGATCAGCTGCGCAAATGCGATATTTTCGTAGACGTTTCGGTCGGACAGCAGGCGGAAGTCCTGGTAGATGACGCCGAGCGTCCGGCGATATTTTGGCACGTCCCAGCTATGAAGCTTCCGAAGGTTCTGCCCATTCACATCGAGCGTTCCATCGGAAGGTTCCAGCTCCTTCGTAAGCAGCCGAAACAGCGTCGTCTTCCCCGAGCCGCTTCGCCCGACGACAAACACAAACGCGCCGTCCGGGATCTCCAGCGAGACATTGTGCAGCGCCTCTTCGCCGGTCTTATAGGTTTTTGATACGTTAGTTAATTTGATCATGTACTTTATTGGCTATGCGGACGCAGGATGCCGATGCCGGCAGAGGTGCGCCCTAGGCAACGGCTCGAAAGTCTTAGCGCTATCCAGCCATCACGAACTGGGCCGGCCCAATTCAGGAAAAATCCTTGAAGGGATTTTTCCTTCAATGGGCCTAAAAAATCGGGCCTTGAGGGCACCGATTTTTTACCCTGCTCGTGTCGGCTGGCTAGCTGAGACTTTCGGCTTTATTGTTGCTACGGGTGCACCTCTGCCGGCATCGGCATCCTGCTGTCTTTTTTATCATTTATTCAAGTTCAATTAGTAATCAACAGATTCCATGTACTTCATATACTTCACAACCATCAGCGCGATCTTGAAGGTGATGGCGTCGTCGAAGACGCGGAGGTCCAGGCCGGTCGAGCGCTGGAGCTTGTCGAGGCGGTAGACCAGGGTGTTTCTGTGGATGTAGAGCTGCCGGGAGGTCTCGGAGACGTTCAGGTTATTCTCGAAGAACTTGTTGATTGTCGTGAGAGTCTCCTCATCGAACTCATCCGGCGAGGTGTTCGTGAAGATTTCCTTGATGAACATCTTGCAGAGCGGCAGCGGCAGCTGGTAAATCAGGCGGCCGATGCCGAGGTTTGAATAGGCGATGACGTTTTTATCGACATAGAAGATCTTGCCGACCTCGAGGGCCATCTTCGCTTCCTTGTAGGATTTCGAAACGTCCTTGATTTCATTGACGACAGTACCGTAGCTGATGCGGGCCTGGAGCATAGCCTCGGTTTCCAGCATCTCGAGGATCGTCTCAGCAGAATGCTCGAGGTCCTCGGCGGTTTCATTGGGCCGTACCTCACGGACGACGATTGCGTTCTTCTCGTCGACAGCCGTCACAAAGTCTCTCGTCCTAGACGCAAAAAACGTCTTCAGCGCCTCGACGGCAGAGCTGTCCTTATCCTTTTCGGTCTCGATAATGTAAACGACGCGCTTCACATTCACGTCGATGTGGAGCTTCTTCGCGCGGTTGTAAATGTCCACGAGGAGGAGGTTATCGAGGAGGAGGTTTTTGATGAAGTTGTCCTTGTCGAACTTCTCCTTGTAGGCGACGAGCAGGGTCTGAATCTGGAAGGCTGCGAGCTTGCCGACCATGTACACGTCGTCAGTGTCGCCCTTCGCGATCAGCACGTACTCAAGCTGGTGCTCATCGAAAATCTTGAAGAACTGGTAGCCGCCGACCGCCTGGGAATCCGCCTGGGAATCCGCGAAGCTCGCCACCATCTTCTCGGTGTAATGTTCGTCGTTAAAAGTCGTCGCGAGGATCTTCCCGTCGACGTCTGAAATCGCAATGTCTACACGTGTGATGCCCTTCAGGGAATCGATCGTGCTCTGTAAAACCTGATTTGAAATCATGTCTGCTCCTGTTTTTACAAATAAAAAAGTACTCAAACTTAGTAAAAGTATACAAAATTCGGCATGAAAATTCAACGCAGTTGCGCAGGAAATGCCGGAATGAAAAAAATAAGGCGCAGCC
>OMZX01000001.1 GCA_900315665.1 uncultured Eubacteriales bacterium | reverse complement strand
TCTGAAAATCTTTTTATTAAAAGAATCTTCAGGGTCTGTGTATTATTCGATCTTTGATTTTCAAGGTTCTTTGCTCTCTCTCGCGAGACAGCTTGTCTATATTACAAAAGCTGTTCTTCGAAGTCAAGCACTTTTTTCTTTTTTTTGAAAGAAAAAACGGAGCAGGAGGGATTTGAACCCTCGCGCCGGTTTTATCCGACCTACACCCTTAGCAGGGGCGCCTCTTCGGCCTCTTGAGTACTACTCCACACTTATGTCCCTGCCAAGAATTTAACCGGGATATTTTTGAAGTGCTTTTCTATACTAACAATGAATTGAATTTATGTCAATCGAAAATTATTTTTTGATTATAAATAAAAAGGAAGATGCTTCTATTGAAGCACCTCCCCTCATATCTGATTCTAAAAATCTTTCCTTTTACTCGTTCTTTTCGTCGTTTTCTTCTTCTGTAGTAATTATGGATGTCTTTGCTGTCTCGTCCAGATCAGAATCCGGCGCTTTCGTGCTTTCCTCTGCTTCCTTCTCCGCTTCTCTTACCTTTGCAACAGAAGCAATAACTGTATCAGAAGCCGGATCGATATTCATAAATTTTACACCGGAAGTATTACGACCGATATCCTTTGCATCCCGAAGGCTCATCCTCATAACCGTTCCGTCATTTGTAATGAGAAGAAGATCTCTGTCCTTATTGGTGATCTTGAAGCTGACTAGCTTTCCTGTCTTATCTGTCGTCTTATAGCAGATAAGACCCCTGCCGCCACGCTTCTGTACCTTGAAGGAATTTACATCCGTAAGCTTTCCCATACCCTTTTCAGAGACAACCAGTACGAAGCTTCCCTGGGAAAGCTTCTGCATACCGATCACCTCATCATCTGCACCAAGTGTGATACCCTTGACACCCATGGAGGATCGTCCTGTCAGACGAACATCTGTAGAGTGGAAACGGATAGCCATGGCATTCTTCGTACCAAGCATGATGTCATCCTCATTGTTAATGAGCTTTGCCTCGATGAGCTGATCATCCTCGCGAAGCGTAATGGCAATGAGTCCGTTCTTACGAACATTCTTATATTCGCTGATTGGTGTTTTCTTCACCATTCCCTTCTTCGTCGCAAGAAGAAGATATTCATTCGAATCATCATAATTCGAGACAGACATCGTAGCGGTCACATGCTCATCCGGTCCGAGCTGTAAAAGATTTACAAGCGCCGTACCTCTGCTGGTCCGTCCTGCTTCCGGAATCTTATAGGATTTCATAGAGAACATCCTGCCCTTATTGGTAAAGAACAGAATATTCCGGAGATTCGTGGACATGAAGAGATCCTCGATCGTATCATCATTGATCGTCTGCATGCCCTTGATACCCTTACCGCCGCGCTGCTGTGCACGGAAATTCTCAGGAGACATCCGCTTGATATAGCCAAGTCTTGTTGCCGTGATCACGACCGGATCATCCTGGATGAGATCCTCATCCTCGAGCGAATCATCATAGCCGAACTTCGTCCGACGATCATCACCATATTTGTCCGCGATCACATTGATTTCATCACGAATCACAGAAAGCATCTTCTTTGGATCGGCTAAAAGCTCCTTATAATAAGCAATCTTCTTCTCGAGCTCATCATACTCATCCTTCAGCTTCTCCCGCTCGAGACCTGTCAATGCACGAAGACGCATATCGACGATAGCCTGCGCCTGTGCATCATCGAAGCCGAACTTCGCAATGAGCTGAAGCTTCGCATCATCTGTATTTTTTGATGCACGAATCGTATGCACGATTTCATCGATATGATCAACTGCCTTCAGCAGTCCTTCGAGAATATGCGCCCTCTCTTCACACTTGTTAAGGTCAAACTGTGTCCGTCTCGTGAACACATTCACTTGATGCTTGAGATATTCCATCAGAATATCTTTAAGATTCAGAATCTTCGGTTCGCCATTTACGATACAGAGCATGATGACGCCGAAGGTGGTCTGCAGCTCGGTCCGCTTATACAGCTGATTAAGAATAATATTCGGATTCACATCCTTCCGAAGCTCAATGTTGATCTTTGCATCCGAGCCCTTACCGGAGGCATCATTGATATAAGTGATTCCATCAATCTTTTTATCCTTTACGAGATCCGCAATATTCTTAATGACACGGGAACGATACACAAGATACGGGAGCTCCTTTACAAGGATACGATGCTTGCCATTCTGCATCGGCTCGATCTCACAGACTGCACGAAGCTTTATCTTCCCACGCCCCGTCCGGTACGCTTCCTCAATACCCTTATGTCCTAGGATAAGACCGCCTGTCGGAAAATCCGGTCCCTTCACTACCTTCATAATCTCTTCGATTGTCGTATCCTGGTCATTGATCTTGTTTTCAATGATAAGGTCCACAGCGCTGATGATCTCACGAAGATTATGCGGCGGAATATTCGTCGCCATGCCGACGGCAATACCTGTCGCACCATTTACAATGAGATTTGGAAACTTTGCCGGCAGTACAGTCGGCTCATCATACTCATTGGAGAAATTCGGCTGGAAATCCACCGTATTTTTATTAATTCCACCAAGCATTTCCGCCGCGATCTTCGACATCTTGCCCTCAGTATAACGCATCGCCGCCGGAGAATCGCCATCATCCGAACCGAAATTACCCTGTTTATCCACAAGCACATACCGCATAGACCACGGCTGTCCCATATAGACCAGTGCACCGTAAATCGACGAATCACCATGCGGATGATACTTACCCATACATTCGCCGACAATCGTCGCACACTTCTTCGTCTTCTTATCCGGCGTCACACCAAGTGTCTGCAGCGAATACAGCACTCTTCTCTGTACAGGCTTAAGACCATCCCGGACATCCGGAATCGCCCGCGACACGATGACACTCATCGCATAATCGATATACGAGCTCTCCATCGTCTTCTTGAGATCGACATCCTGCACCTTATCAAATACATTTGGCTCCAACTCTCGGCCTCCCGTTTCTTACTGTTTTATATGCCAATGCCTACATCATGCATAAATCAGCCTGCTTCTCAGACATCAAGATTGATGACATAGCGGGCATTCTGCTCGATAAATTCTCTTCTCGGCTCCACCTGATCGCCCATCAGTGTCGTAAACGTGAGATCAAGCTCTGCCTTATCATCATCGTTCATATTGACACGAAGAAGTGTTCTCGTTTCCGGATCCATCGTCGTCTCCGCTAGCTCCTCAGTATCCATCTCACCAAGACCCTTGAAACGGGATACATCCGTACCATCCGTACCGATCTTCTTCAAAATATCCTGATACTCCTCATCCGAATAAGCATAGTAATGCTGCTTATTTTTCGTGATATTAAAAAGCGGCGGCTGTGCAATAAAGACATGTCCCTGCTTAATCAGCTCCGGCATGAAGTTATAGATAAATGTAAGCATAAGCGTCGCAATGTGAGCGCCATCCACATCAGCATCCGTCATGATGATGATCTTGTTATAGCGGAGCTTCGAAATATCGAAGTCTTCATTGATGCCGGTACCAAAGGCTGTGATCATACCCTTGATTTCTTCATTATCATAAACATGATCGAGACGCGCCTTCTGAACATTAAGAATCTTACCACGAAGCGGAAGAACAGCCTGCGTATCTACATTCCGTCCATCCTTTGCAGGTCCGAGTGCGGAATCGCCTTCGACGATAAAGATCTCGCACTTCTCAGGATCTCTATTGTTACAGTCTACAAGCTTACCAGGTAGACCGACACCCTCGAGCGCTGACTTTCTTCTCGTCAGATCTCTCGCCTTTCTGGCCGCTGCCCGCGCACGCTGCGCAAGAATAGACTTCTCGCACATAGCCTTGCCGACAGACGGATTCTGCTCAAGATAATAGGTGAGCTGCTCAGACACGATGCTCTGCACCGCGGTCTGCGCCTCGGAGGTGCCAAGCTTCTGCTTCGTCTGACCTTCAAACTGCGGATCCTCGATCTTAACAGAGATGATACAGGTAAGTCCCTCACGGATATCCTCACCGGACAGGTTCGGTTCATTGTCCTTAAGTAGCTTATGCGCTCTTGCATAATCATTAAATGCCTTTGTGAGTGCGTTCTTAAAGCCGGTCAGATGCGTACCACCCTCCGGTGTATTGATATTGTTGACAAAGGTATAAATATTTTCATTGTAGGAGTCATTGTGCTGCATGGCGACCTCGACGAAAACGCCATCGCGCTGCCCTTCACAATAGATCACATCCGGATACAGCGGCTCCTTACCCTTGTTTAAGTAGGTTACAAATTCCTTGATGCCGCCTTCATAATGGAACGTGTGCTCCTGTTCGATGCCCTCGCGTTCATCCTTCAATGTGATCTTCAGCGCCTTTGTAAGGAATGCTGTCTCACGGAGCCGAATCTTCAGTGTTTCATAGTCATAGACGGTTTCCTCGAAGATTTCCGGATCCGGCAGGAAATGAACCTCTGTACCATGCTTATCCTTGTCACAGGTGCCGATGACAGTCAGGGGTTCTGTTACCTTACCGCGGGCAAACTTCATCTGATAGATTTTTCCGTCCTTGTAAACCGAAACCTCAAGCCACAGTGAAAGTGCATTGACGACGGAGGCACCGACGCCGTGAAGACCGCCGGATACCTTGTACCCGGAGCCACCGAATTTTCCGCCGGCATGAAGGATCGTAAAGACAACCTCAAGAGCAGGCTTACCGGCCTTTTTCTGAATGTCTACAGGGATGCCGCGTCCGTCATCGATGACACGGATTGAATTATCCGGGAGAATCGTCACGAGGATTTCATCGCAGAAGCCCGCAAGTGCTTCATCGACAGCATTATCCACAATTTCATAAACAAGATGGTGAAGACCACGGGAGGATGTGGAGCCGATATACATACCGGGACGCTTTCGGACCGCCTCGAGTCCCTCGAGAATCTGAATCTGATCCGCCGAATAATCGGCTGAACCCTTCATCATCTGCTCCTCTCTTAAAAGATCTTCTTTTTCGTTCTTTTCAATTGCCATGTGTGCTCCTTTGATTGTTCTCCTCTGTCAGTTTTTCTATCTTTTTGAGGCTTCCATCTTCGACGAGAAATAGCTCGTCGATAGGAAATCTGTGTGCTATGAAATCATCAAGTCCTGTACAGGTGATCATGTTCTGTGTAGCGTTCAGCATATTTAAGAGGTAGGTCTGTCTGTTTGTATCAAGCTCTGAAAGAACATCATCCAGAAGAAGAATAGGATAATCGCCTGTCTTTTCTTTCACAAGCTGAATCTCTGAAAGCTTTATTGAAAGCGCGGTCGTACGTCTCTGTCCCTGAGAACCATATTTCCGTATATCCTGTCCATTGATGAGAAACTCAATATCGTCCCGGTGCGGGCCTGCCAGTGTGACGTGAAGCTTTCTCTCTGAAAATCTTAGCCTTTCAAGTGTTTCCCTGAAGGCGCCGGTGGAAGCATTGGTTTCATAGCGGATTTCAAGTCTTTCCTTGCCACCGCTTAGCGATGTGTGAACCGGCTCGACAACCTTTTTCAAGTCATCGATGAAAGATGTTCTGGCCTCGACTACCTTTGTACCGTAGAGAATGAGCTGTTCATCCCAGTCCTCTAATGTTTCTTCCAGGGACGGGTGAAATTCGATATCCTTTAGGAGCTTGTTTCTCTGCTCTAGTACCTTGTTATATTTTGAAAGGTTATAGACGTACATCGGATCAAGCTGACAGAGCTCAAGATCCATGAAACGTCTTCGGTACTGTGGTCCATCTTTTACGAGGGAAAGATCCTCCGGGCTAAAGGACACGACATTGACTAGACCAAGAAGATCCGAGATTTTGTGAATCGGCAGCTCATTGATCGCGATGCCCTTCGGCTTGTTTTTCTTAAGATGCATATCAATCCGATAATGGACTTTATTTTTTTTGACTGAAAGCCTGATATGTGCATCATCATACCCGAACTCGATGATCTCACGATCACGGGCACTCCGCATGGATCTCGAGGTACAGGCCATAAACACAGACTCTAGTATATTGGTTTTTCCTTGCGCATTTTCTCCATAAAGAATATTGGTTCCGGGAGACGGATTGAAGCTTAAATATTCATAATTTCTAAAATTTTTAAGCTCCAGTGATTCAATAACCATGCTTTATCTCATATTCAGACTTCGTCCGGATTAAAGTTTACCGGTAGGATCATATAATTATAGGATTTCTCGTCATCCCTAATGAAACATGGAGAACGAGGAATCGACATATAAATATTGATCTCCTCATCATCAATGTTACGAAGTGCATCCACCATATATCTCGGGTTAAAGCCGATCATGAGATCATTACCTGTTTTCTGAATCGGAACCTCGGCATCCATGGTTCCGAGCTCGGTATGGATACGGAGGCCGAAGACATTGTCCTCTACCTTAAAGACAAGCGGCTGCTTATCGTTATCCTTAACAAAGATCGTAGACCGCTCGATGCATTCGAGAAGCTTTTTCCTATTGACGGTGATCTTCGTTTCATAGTCCTCGGAAAGCATCTGGGCAACATGGAAATATTCGCCGTCGATGAGTCTTGATACGACAGTGGTATCATCGAATTCAAAGAGGATATGATTTTTCGAGAAGGATATGAGTGTTTCATCATAGACACCGCCGGAAAGAATCTTCGTCAGCTCTGACAGAGCCTTACCGGGTACGATTGCCCTTGAGAGACCGTAGGTGTTGTTCAGCTTGACACGGCGGATGGAAATACGATGTCCGTCGAGAGAGGTTACGGTAAAGTCATCTCCATTAACCTCGAAGAGCTCACCGGTCATCTTCTTGTTGGAATCATTGAGCGCAATCGAGAAAATCGTCTGGTTAATGACCTGGCGAAGCGAAAACTGGGAAAGCGATACTGTCTGGTTTTTATCGATGGACGGTAATGCTGTAAATTCGTCACCGTCACGTCCTGCAATTTTAAAAACAGAATTTTCACAAGTAATCACTGTATTATTTCTTTCATCTGTTTCAATGGTCAGCAGGATATTTTCCGCCTCTGGAAGTCTTCTGATGATTTCTGAAAAAATCTTAGCTTCCAATGCAACCTTACCGGGAACCTCAATTGTACCCTTGCATATGGTTTCTATACCGAACTCATTGTCATTTCCAACCAAGTGGATGACACCGTTTGATGCATCGATCAGTATGCACTCGAGAATTGACATCGGTGTTTTTGATGGTACTGCCTTTAAGACAATATTGATGGCATTGGTCAGATCACTTTTTTTGAATTGAAGTTTCATCATAGCCTCTCTTTTTTATTTATTATTTTATTATTTTTTCTAGTAGTAATAATAGGATCTGTGGAATTGTGAAAATCAGTTTTATCCCTCTGTTTTAGTCACTTCAGAGAATTTATAAACGTGTTAATTTAATGTATTTTTCATGTTGAAAAAATTTCATTTAGGGCGATATTTTTTTCTGTAAAAGTTCAATTGTGGATTTTAATTGTTCGTTTGTGCGTAAGTCTGTGGAAATCTTATCGATGCCGTGCATGATAGTCGTATGATCACGGCCGCCCAGCACTTCACCGATGTTCTTTAGCGGTGCATCGGTCATCGTCCGACAAAGATACATGGCAATCTGTCTCGGATAAACGATTTCTTTATTTTTCTTTTGTGATGCGATTTCTATATTAGTGATTCCGAAATGTTCTGCAACTACACCGATGATATATTCAGGGGTAATTTCCTTCGGAGTATCCTTCGTAATATGATCCTTCAGCAATTCTTCTGCAAGCTCGATATCAATGGATTGACCCTTCAGTCTTGACATGGCGACAATTTTTGTCAGGGCTCCTTCCAGCTCACGGATATTCGACTTGATGTTCGTTGCAATATATTTGATGATTTCATTGTCAATGTTTACATGCATGAGCTCTTCTTTTTTACGAAGGATAGCCATACGTGTTTCAAAATCCGGCATCTGTATGTCGACGATCAGTCCAACTTCAAATCGGGAACGAAGTCTGTCCTCAAGATTATCAATATCTTTCGGCGGCTTATCGGAAGCAATCACGATTTGCTTTTTGTTTTCATAGAGCGCGTTAAAGGTATGGAAGAACTCCTCCTGGGTGCCTTCCTTTCCTATTATAAATTGTATATCGTCAATGAGAAGAACATCGAGCTCTCTGTATTTCTTTCGAAAGTCTGCCGGCGACATATTGTTTTTGTTTCGTATGGAATCTACAAATTCATTAATGAAGGTTTCCGAGGTAACATATCGGATCTTCGCAGAAGGATTGTTCTTCAGTATAAAGTGGGCGATACTATGCATGAGATGGGTTTTACCTAAACCTGCACCACCGTAAATATATAAAGGATTATAGATTTCGCCCGGAGATTCCGCGACCGCAAGAGACGCTGCATGCGCGAGGTTGTTGCTTGTGCCGACGACAAAGGTATCAAAGGTATACTCAGGACGGAGATTTGCTTCTTTGATTGCATCTTCAAGAGAAGGACTGCCGCTTTTATCATCGGTTCCTTCTAATTTGTGTACATATTCTTGAGCATCCTGTTCAATGAGAAAATGAATCTCGATGGGAATCCCGGTACATTCCTCTATGGCTACTTTCAGAGATACGGAATACTTTTTATCAAGATATTTGATATATCCTTCCTGTGGGACGATGATAACAAGCTCTCCATTGATCAAACTGTAGAGTTTAAGCGGTTCAAGCCAGGTCTTAAAGGAAACCGGTAGGATGTCATGCTCCTCACGGATGGTATCCAGGATCTTCGTCCAGTTGCTTTGTATGGTTTCAAATTCATTCATCGGAAATTCTCCACATGTTCATCCGAAAATTCAGTAGAATTATTATAACCAAATGTGGATTTAATAGCAAGAATTCTGTGGATAACTGTCGATTTCCACAGATTATTTTATCGAAAATGGCTTAAATCCTTAATTTGTAAAGGAATTATTAAAAAGATTTCCACATTTTATACACAAAAGGTGGATAAATACTTATACTGTGTAAATGTGGAGAAAAATGTGGATGAATCGCTGAAAATATGCATTGACGGGAAAAAGTTGTTTCTATATAATATTTGCGATGTTTACCCTAGATCTGAAGTTGCTTCAGGACTGGGCATTATAGGCGCACATTAAATTTTTAATGAGGTCCTGAAAGTTTATCAGAAAAGGAGGTGTCGGTCTATGCATAAGGGAAAGATGACTTTTCAGCCGAAGACAAGACAGAGATCCAAGGTTCATGGTTTCAGAGCCCGGATGGCTACTGCAGGCGGAAGAAAGGTACTGGCTGCCAGAAGAGCTAAAGGTAGAGCAGCATTAACAGTATAATATTTATGTAAGAAGGAGACCGCTTAAAAAGCGGTCTTTATTTCGTTCTTGGTTTATTTTTGAGGTTATTTTATGCGGCGTTTTCCTTCTGTTAAGAAGAATTCAGATTTTCACAGGATATATGACATGGGAAACTCCCTGGCAAATGGCTGCTTTGTCATGTATATCTATGAAAATGGTCTTCCACATAACAGAATCGGCATATCTGCATCGAAAAAAATCGGAAATTCTGTGGTAAGACACACGATGGTACGAAAGGTGCGGGAGCTGTTTCGTATAAATAATCCGAATTCGAAGCAAGGGTATGACATCATCGTAGTGGTCAGAAAAAAAGCATGTTTTTCATCGTTTCAAGTGCTTGAAAAATCTTACCTCGATTTATTTAACAGGCATCATATGATTACAGAAAGGAATCTGTAAAGTATTTGGTTACACGTTTTTTTATTTTAATGATCCGGTTTTATCAGAGATTTATCTCTCCCTATATCGGCCGGCATTGTAAGTATACACCTACCTGCTCTCAATACGCCATTGAAGCACTACAGAAGTATGGCTGTATACGTGGTTCTTTGTTAGCAATCTGGCGCATCCTTCGATGCAACCCATTTTCTAAAGGCGGCTATGATCCTGTTCCTTAAGTTTTCCTTTTACTGGAGGTTATTTTGTATTCCTATTCACTTGTTTTATTAACGAAAAATACGTCTTCTATTCCTGTACTCGGCCCGATCTGGAATCTGATCGTTGAGTTTTTAGGCTGGATCATGAATGTGATCTATATCGGTCTTGAGAAGATGGGCATCGGCAATATTGGTCTTGCCATCATCATCTTTACACTCGTCACACGTATCATCATTTTCCCGACGACACTGAAGCAGCAGAAATCCTCCCGGATGATGCAGCTGATGCAGCCTGAGATGAAGGCAATACAGGATAAGTATAAAAACAAAACTGACAATGCTTCCATGATGGCGATGAATGCAGAAATGAAGGCCCTCAATGAGAAGTATGGTACCTCGATGACAGCCGGATGTCTTCCGTTACTCATTCAGATGCCGATTATTTTTGCATTGTATCGGATCATCATGAATATTCCGGCTTATGTCCCTTCGGTATATTCTGTATTTTCAAAGGTTGTTGATGCAATCGGCGGTAGCAGTGGTGCACAGTCTCTTCATGATTTTGCAACAGAACATGATATGACGAAGATTCTTTCGCAGGTGAGCAACCTAGGTATTAATGATCCTTCTAAGTTCGATGCTGCTGCTGTGAAGAATCTGATGATTGATTTTCTTTATAAGTTAAATCCATCTCAGTGGTCCTTGCTTCCGGATGCTTATCCGACTGCTGCGACCGTGATCAATACTGCAGCAGAGGAGGCAAATCACTTTAATAACTTCCTCGGTATCAATCTGTCGACTGCACCATCAGCGATGGGCTGGACGCCGAATGTCTACTGGATCATCCCGATTCTTGCAGGTCTTTCCCAGTGGCTTTCCTCTGAGCTTACCATGAGACAGAATAAGGCCATGGCTGACAATGATCAGTCTCAGCAGATGATGAAGAGCATGAATATTATGATGCCGATCATGTCTGTCTGGTTCTGCTTTACCTTTGCTTCCGGTATCGGTTTGTACTGGGTTGCTTCTGCTGTTTTTATGATCATTCAGCAGCTGATTCTCAATACTTACTTCAGCAAGCAATCCGATGAGGAGATTCTCCGGAAGTCCATGGAGAAGGCCAATGCCAAAAGAAAGAAGATGGGTCTTCCGCCGATTGATGAGAAATCTGTAACGAAGAAGATTCAAGCAGAGCAGGCAAAGTTATCCAATGAAGAAGAAAGCAGATTGAATGTGATTGCCAAGCAGAGTCTTAAGACGAAGGAAGCTACAGACTATTATAATAAGAATGCAAAGCCTGGATCTCTCGCTTCTAAGGCAAATATGGTACAGCTTTATAATGAAAAGCACGATAAAAAATAGGAGATACGATTATGTCAGACAAAATCAGGGTTTCCGCAAAGACAAAGGAAGATGCGATTACAAAGGCTTTAATCCAGCTCCATACGACCTCCGATCATCTTTCCTATTCTGTACTGGTAGAGGGAAAAAATGGTGTATTTGGAATCGGTGCCAAGCCATGGATTATCGAGGCAGCTGTTAAGGATGATGCAGATTTAAGCGGGGATATTGAGAGTATTGAAAAGGAAATTCACAATATCACGACTGGAAAAGATATTGAAAAGAGCACAGATGACACTGCTTCTAAGGTGCCTGCAGCTGATGTAACAAAAGATTCTGATCAACTAAAGAATCAGACTGAACAGGCGGTCGAGGCTCCTAAGACGGAACCTATAGAGAAGCCTTCTGTACGTGAGGATCCTTCGGATCAGAAGCATTATAAGGAAAAGAAGCAAGTTGTTAGAGATTCTTATGCTGAAAGAGATGAAAAGGCTGATGAAGCGCGAGATCCGGAATCGTCTAAGCCTAAGGTTCATGAGGTAAAGCCGATTTCTGATGAAGAGGCTGATGAAGCCATGAAGGAGGTTGGTGAGTTTGTGAAGTCTATTCTTTCTCTTATGGATATGGAGGTAAGTATCGAGACTGGCTTCGATCATACGTCTAATGAGCTTTCCGTGAATCTGAGTGGTCCGGATATGGGACTTCTGATTGGTAAGCGTGGACAGACTCTGGATTCACTTCAGTATCTTATTTCTCTTGTCGTAAATAAGAAGCATAAGGAAGATTATATCCGTGTTAAGCTTGATACTGAGGATTATCGTGCAAGACGTGAAGCGACTCTACGAAATCTTGCGAGAAATATTGCGTTTAAGGTGAAGAAGTCAAGAAAGGAAATTTCACTTGAGCCGATGAATCCGTATGAGAGAAGAATTATTCATTCAGCTCTGCAGAATGATAAGTATGTGACGACACGTTCAGAAGGAGAAGAGCCTTTCCGGCATGTAATCGTTTATTTGAAGAAATCACCTAGAGGCGGTTACAATGGGTATCGGCGTGACCGAAGGGGAAGGAATTCTTTTTCTGAAGATATGAATGGAGTTGCTTCGCAGAATTCTGATAATTCCGAGAATGCTTAAGAGAAAAGCTCTGCAGGGTAAAACCAGCAGAGCTTTTTTTGACGGAAGGAAATATGAAATGAATGATACGATTTGCGCACTTGCATCAGGTGCTGTTGAAGCTGGCATCGGTATCATACGTGTGAGCGGCGATGATGCAGTAAGGAATGTCTCTAGGATTTTTAAATCAAAAAATGGGAAGAGTATCGATATTTCTGAAACACATCGGGTTAAATATGGTTATATTTATGATCATGATACCATGCTTGATGAGGTGCTTGTCATCACGATGTTAAGTCCTAGATCCTATACTGGAGAGGATACTGTTGAGATTGATTGTCATGGCGGAATTTATGTGATGAAAAGAATTCTAGAGCTTGTTGAACATAGCGGCTGTAGATTGGCAGAGCCTGGAGAATTTACGAAGCGAGCTTTTTTAAATGGACGGATCGATCTTTCTGAAGCGGAGGCTGTTTCTGATCTGATAACGGCTGAAAATGAAACGGCAGTGAAGTCTTCTGTGGAGCAGCTGAAGGGATCATTATCTGAAAAGCTTAAGGAAATGAGAGCAACGATACTGGAGGATGATGCTCATATTGAGGCAGCTCTGGATGATCCGGAGCATATTGAGCTTGATGGCTTTTCTGATGAGCTTGCCTGTCATGTTAAATATATTATCGATGAGCTTGATCGCTTTATCGATTCCTATCATGATGGAAGAATCGTAAAGGATGGTATCAATACCGTTATCGTGGGTAAGCCAAATGCAGGTAAGAGTTCTTTTTTGAATGCGCTGCTGGATGAGGATCGGGCTATCGTGACGAATATAGCTGGTACCACAAGAGATATTTTAAAGGAAAGGGTTAATATTCAGGGCATCACCTTTAATCTGTACGATACGGCAGGAATTCACGAAACATCTGATGAGGTTGAAAATATTGGAATTAAAAGAGCCATTGATGCTGTTGAAAAGGCTGATCTTATTCTTTATGTGGTGGATGGATCAAAGACGCTTGATGACGCTGATCGTGAAATAATGGCTCAAATACACGGTAAAACGGTCATTTGCATTTATAACAAGGCAGATCTTCAGAGTATAGCAGACATTAATTTATTAAAGGATACCTTTAAATATTTTATAGAAGTATCTGCGCTTCATCGTGAAGGCATGGATGCCTTTTATCAATGTGTGAGCAGCATGTTTTATCAACAAAAGCTTAAAAGTGATCACGGCCTGATGATCACGAATCTTCGACAAAAGGAACACCTCGAACAGGCGAGAAATTATTTAAGAAATGTTTTGATTTCAATTGAGAATGGTGTGTCTGAGGATTTTTACACTGTTGACTTAATGGGAGCATATACAGAGCTTGGATATATCCTTGGAGAAAATGTCTCTGATGATTTGATTAATGAAATTTTTAGTAAATTCTGCATGGGAAAGTAATTGAGGTTTTTATGAAGACATATGTTGAAGAATCGTATGATGTCATTGTCGTTGGAGCAGGGCATGCTGGCTGCGAAGCGGCTTTAAGCAATGCACGGCTTGGGTTAAACACGATAATTTTTACCATGACGGTAGACTCAATTGCGTTTATGCCTTGCAATCCTCATATTGGAGGTAGCTCTAAGGGTCATCTTGTAAGGGAGCTGGATGCTCTTGGTGGAGAAATGGGCAAGAATATTGATAAAACCTTTCTTCAGTCAAAGATGCTCAATAAATCAAAGGGACCAGCCGTTCATTCTTTACGAGCACAGGCTGATAAGGATGCTTATGCAAAGGAAATGAGGAGAGTTCTTGAAAATCAAGACAACCTTACGATTCGACAGGCTGAGGTTAGTGAGCTTTTAACTGAGAAGCTTTGTGATTCAGAGGATCGTAAGATTATTGGAATAAAAACAACTGCTGGTGCAATTTATCATGCTAAGGCTGTTGTACTTTGTACTGGTGTTTATTTAAATGCACGTTGTATTTATGGAGACGTCTCTGAGTATACTGGGCCAAATGGGTTTAGAAGTGCAACACACTTAACAGATTCATTAAAGAAAAATGGCGTCAGGATGGTACGGTTCAAGACTGGAACCCCTGCTCGTGTAGATAAAAGAACCTTGGATTTTTCAAAGTTTGAAGTTCAGAAGGGAGATGTTCCTGTTATTCCTTTTTCTTATTCTACAGATTTTAATTCGGTTCAAAAGCCACAGGTTGATTGCTATCTTGTCTACACCAATGAGAAAACACATCAAATCATTCGAGATAATATTGATCGTTCTCCGCTTTATAATGGAAGCATTCATGCGACTGGGCCAAGATATTGTCCTTCTATTGAAGATAAGGTAATGCGTTTTCCTGAAAAGACTAGACATCAGATCTTTATTGAACCAGAGGGCTTATACACGAATGAAATGTATCTTTCAGGGATGTCAAGCTCATTACCAGAGGATGTACAATATGCCATGTACCATTCTATGAAGGGACTAGAAAATGTGCATATTGTGCGAAATGCTTACGCCATTGAATATGATTGTATCGATTCGTTTCAATTGGATTTATCTCTTGAATTTAAGCATATTAAGGGATTGTTTTCTGGCGGTCAATTTAATGGCTCTTCAGGCTATGAAGAAGCTGCTGTTCAAGGTTTTATGGCAGGTGTAAATGCTGCTATGTTTTGTCTTGGAAGGATGCCCTTTATTCTTGATCGTTCACAGGCTTATATTGGTGTTTTAATTGATGATTTAGTCACAAAGAAGAATGTTGAGCCATATCGAATGATGACAAGCAGAGCGGAATATCGCTTGCTATTACGTCAGGATAATGCTGATTTACGATTAAGGGAAATTGGTTATGATATAGGGCTTGTTTCTCAGGATGAGATAAAAGCAACTCGGAGAAAAGCTGAAAATATTCATAAGGAAATTGAACGGGTAAAGAAAACCTACCTTGGTGCAAATGACGAAGTAAATAATTTTCTTTTAGAGCATCATTCAACCTCAATTTCTTCAGGAATTACAATTGCTGAGCTTTGCAAAAGACCTGAGCTTTCCTATGATATCTTAAGAGAGGTAGATCCTGAGAGACCGAAGCTAACCTTCGGTGAACGAGAGGAGGTTTCTATCGAATTAAAATATGAAGGTTATTTAAAAAGAGAAGCAGAACAGGTCAAGAGCTTTAAGCGTATGGAAACGAAAAAAATACCTTTATGGATTAATTATGAGGAAATAAAAAATCTTAGATTAGAGGCAAGACAAAAATTAGCGGCAATAAAACCGGAAAATATAGGTATGGCCTCAAGAATTTCCGGTGTATCTCCTGCAGATATCTCTGTTTTACTGATTTATATTGAAAGTAAGGGACAGCACCATGAATAATGAAGCATTTGTTGAAAAATTAAAAACATGTCTTGAAAGATTAAACCTAACCTTTAATGATAAGCAATTAAGCTTATTTTTAGCTTATTATAAAATGGTTATTGATAAGAATCAGTATATGAATTTAACATCAATTGTCGATGAGGATGAATTCATTGAAAAACACTTTGAAGATTCATTGTCTATCATTTTAGCCAAAATTAATGGGAAGCCATTAGCTCCTGCTTTATTTAGTGAGAAATCAATTATTGATGTTGGAACAGGTGCCGGATTTCCTGGTATCCCTTTAAAACTTGCCTTTCCTTCTATACATTTAACTTTAACTGATTCTTTAAACAAAAGAATTCTTTTTCTACAGGATGTTGTCAATACTTTGGAGCTAAAACATGTGACGTGTGTCCATGCAAGAGCAGAAGAGCTGGGACATAATGTAAATTATCGCGAAAAATATGATTTTGTCGTTTCAAGGGCTGTTGCGTATTTGAGTGTTTTAGCAGAATATGATTTACCTTTTGTTAAACAAGGTGGTTATTTCCTTCCTTATAAAGGTGAATCGATACAAGATGAACTAAATCGTTCAAAATCAGCAATCAATACCCTTGGTGGTGAAATAACTGATTTAACTTCCTTCATTTTGCCTGGAACTGATTATAAAAGAAATATTGTTACCATTCATAAGATTAATCATAGTCCTAAGAAATATCCTCGAAAAGCGGGAACTCCTGCTTCAAACCCGTTATAAATTATGTTTCACGTGAAACATGCTTCATGTATTATTATGAAATTGTTTTGAAAGTACACAAAATAATGTTTCATGTGAAACATTTTTATAAATTATCGAATTACCAAAATTTACATTTTCAAATTTCATTTACTTTATTTGACATAGAAACATAACTATCTTACAATGTTTCACGTGAAACATTGTAATTGGTCGCGTGAGGAAAGAGGAGAATCATGGGAAAAATCATAGCAATCACGAATCAAAAGGGCGGAGTTGGTAAGACTACAACAACGATCAATTTAGGAGCAACACTTGGAGAAGCTGGGCAGAAGGTACTAATTATAGATTTTGATCCGCAAGGAAATGCTACAAGTGGCCTAGGGGTAGAACGATCAGAAATTAGTCATACAATATATGGCGCATTAACAGAAGACTGTTCAATGGATGAAGTAATATTGCCTGAGATTGTAAATAATGTTGATCTAGCTCCAGCAGATATGAATCTTGCTGCTGCAGATGTGGAATTTGTTGAGCTTGAGAATAAAAACAAAATATTAAGATCGCTTGTCCTTCCTTATAAAGAAAAGTACGATTATATCTTAATTGATTGTCCTCCTAGTCTTGGAACATTAACAGTCAATGCATTAACAGCGTGTGATACAGTACTCATACCAATTCAATGTGAATATTATGCTCTTGAAGGCCTAAATCAGGTCTTAAATACAATCAAGATAGTTCAATCGGGACTTAATGAAGACTTAAACCTGGAAGGTATATTATTTACGATGTATGACTCCAGAAACAAATTATCGCAGCAGGTCGTTGATACCGTAAAAAATAATTTTGCAGGAAAAATTTTCAATACAAAGATTCCGAGAAATGTTAGATTAGCAGAAGCACCGAGTCATGGTGTACCGATCACAATGTATGAATCAACCTCCTCAGGCGCAGAAAGCTATCGTTTATTGGCAGTAGAGGTTATGCAGGAGGCAGAATGATATGTCAAAGGAAAAGGGATTAGGCAAAGGACTGGATGCAATCTTTGGAAATGATGTTTCTACAGAGTTAGTAAAAAAAAGACAAACAGCCGCTGAAGAAATTGCGGAAAAGAAGAGGAAAAAAGCTCAGGAGCAGAATGAGGTTGAAAAGCTCGATGATATAGGTAGCGAAGATGACAAGGCCCCACTCGAACTTGCTATTGGATTGATTCAACCAAATAAAAATCAGCCAAGAAAAAATTTTGATGAGCAAAAGCTTCAGGAGCTAGCAGATTCGCTCAAAGAATATGGAATGATTTCACCAATTATCGTAAAGAAAAGTGGTTCGATTTATGAAATCATAGCTGGTGAGAGAAGATGGCGAGCAGCAAAAATCGCTGGTTTAAGTACAGTTCCGGTAATCGTTAAGGATATAGATGAGCAGACAAGTAAAGAGCTTGCCATTATCGAAAATATTCAACGAGATGATTTAAATCCTGTTGAAGAAGCGATGGCTTATCAGTCATTAATTAATGAATATGGTATGACGCAGGAGGAGGTAGCTGAAAAGGTATCTAAAAATAGAACAACAATCACAAATTCGTTACGCCTTCTGAAGCTTGAACCAGAAATTCTTGGCATGCTTGGTGAAGGAAAAATATCGCAGGGTCATGCCAGAGCACTACTTGCTATAGAGGATTCAGAGCTTCGTAAATCAATCGCAGATCGATGTGCTGAAGAAAATCTTTCAGTTCGTGAAATAGAAAATCTCGTACGTATTGATAAAATGAACAAGGCGAAGGAAAGAGAAAGCCAGGAAGAGAGTGAAGAACGGAAAAGGCTTAAGGTGATCTACAAGGATCTTGAGCGTCAGATCAAGGAGAAGCTGGGGGCAAAGGTCACAATAAGTCCTAAAACAGCCGATCGAGGTTCTCTAACAATTGAATATTATTCAAAGGATGATTTGGATCGACTCTTTAAGCTCTTAAATTCAGCAAAGGATTAAGATTAAGATGCACGCATTTATTTCACAGCATAGCACGATTCTACTTATGTTAAGCTTTCTTTTTAGTATAGTATCTGTTATATTCGCAGTTTATTATTCAGGCGCCTATCATAGATTATATAGAAGATATGACTTCTTCATGCGAGGAAAAGATGCAGAAACACTAGAAAACTATATCATGAACCTTGAAAAGCATGTAGTCCGGCTGGAGGACGAAAATGAAGCTAACAAGAACAGCATAAAAGCTATCACTAAAAATAACAGAACCGCTTTTCAGAAAATTGGTCTTGTGCGTTACAATGCTTTTGCAGGTCTTGGTGGCAATATGTCTTTTGCTTTAGCAATTTTAGATTATACAAATTCAGGCTTCGTGATTAACTCGGTACATTCGCAGGATGGCTGCTATAGCTACATAAAAGATGTCCAGGCTGGTACAACCGAAGTTGAACTAGGGGCAGAGGAAAAGCTGGCATTAGAACGAGCACTTGGATACAAAGAAAAAGATGAATAGTAAAAAATTAAAGAATACAAAAAGAAACATCTTAATCATGGGCGGCATTTTTATTGCCGCTCTCATTATTTTCTTCATTAATTCTGTTCATACAATGCAAACCGCAACAAATGTTAAGGAAGAAATTGAGGAATCCTCCTACCCGATTATTAGAATTGAAAGAAATAATAATGCATTTAATGCGATGCAGGCATATACAAGAGATATGGGGATGGAAGCAGAACGAGATATGATTACACCGCTTCCGGAGGATTTAAAGCTTAAGCTTAATATTCTTGAGCTTGATAATATGATTGTCTCTATCCAGTATGAAATCAGGACATTGTCACTAGATAATCTGATAGAAAATGGAAAAATCTCAAGTATCGAACGACAGGATGGAATCGCAACAGCATCCATCCCGATTCAAAATTTAATTGAACAGAATCAAGAGTATCTCCTAAAGCTCATTGTTGATACAGGAGAGCATCAATTATTTTATTACACAAGAATTCTATGGACCGAGCAGGAATATTTAGATGCAATGATCACCACTGCGAAAAGCTTTACAGAAGCATCGTTTGATAAATCACAAAGTAAAGCTATTATTCCATATCTTGAAACAAGTGATTCATCGGATAACAGCAGTTATGAAAAAGTAAACCTAAAGTCCAGTTTTGACCAGATCACCTGGGGAAATACGGGGATGGAACCAGATGGTACGTATGCTTTTACGATAAAGGACCTGAATGGTATCATGGGATCCATTCGTATCCAATATTATACAAAATGCAATACAGAAGCTGGTGAAAATAAGCATTTCATCAATGAAGATAATTACGTTCTACGATATGATCCAACCAGAATCTATATCATGAACTATGAACGAACGACAACAGAGCTTTTAAATGATCAGACAACTAATATTTCGGATGGTAATATATCTTTAGGTGTAGTAAAGAGTGAAAGAACAGATATTAAACAATCAGATAATGGTCTATATACTGCATATACGACAGGAAAAGCCTTATTCGAATATGACGGTAAGGTTAAAAATCATGAAATATGTATCTATAAAAATGAAGAAAACGATACTCTTCGTCAAACAATCGGAGAAAATAATCTGAGAATACTCTCGGTTAAGGATGATGGTTCGGTCTATTTTTGCATTGCAGGTCATATACAAAAGGGGAAATATGAAGGTTCAGAAGGGATTACATTCTATACCTTTGATAAAAATCAGGATACAGTTACAGAAAACTTTTTCATTCCGCTAAATGAGAGCTTTGAAAAGATATCCTATGAGCTAGATAAGCTTCTTTATTTATCGAATAAAGGGATGGTTTATTTTTATCATCATGGTAATGTCATCGGTATTGATATGACAAGCTATGAAACGGTGACACTCATATCAGGCTTACAGGATGATGCATTTACAAGCTCACATGATAAAAGATATATAGCGTTCGATGTGCCTGATTCAGATGAACAAGGCTATTCTAGACGAATCACATTTATCGATCTAGAGGATAATTCTTCAACTGATATTCAGGAAAGCAACAGCTGTGTTCATGTATACGGTTTTATCGGTACAGACCTTGTATATGGCGTAACTGATCCGTCAATCGCAACAATAAAAACAGATATACTTGAACCCTGGACAGAAGCCATCCATATCATCGGAAGGGATATGAAGGAAAAAACAGTTTATGAAAATGAGAATGAGCTTTATACAGATGTCCGGGTAGAGGAGGATCGAGTAAAGTTCGAAAAATATGCAAAAAATAATGGTGTCCTTCAAAAACTTGGAAATGACACGATCATATCAAACACACAGCTTAAAAATACACAGGTAGCATTTACAACAAAGAATGATTCTTTGTTGAAAAAGATAAAATTGATTGAAATTGATGTAAACAAGAATAAACCTGTGCAATTTCATGCTGTTTCAAACTTTAGTCTGGAGAAAAGTACTACGATAGAGCTTAGTGATACCGATAATAATAATTCAGAGCTTATATTCCAGTGTTATGTATTAGGACATTTTAAGGGTTATACTAAAAGTTTTGCCAAAGCAGTGCAGCTTGTTAATGATGACTTCGGAATCATACTGGATGACAAACAGGAAATTATTTATAATCGGGCAGATAAAAAGCAATCAGTCAGATTAAGAGATCAAGAAAAACTTACCAGTGCTCTCCTCGAGGCAGCAAAGGAGACGGAAAATCTAAAGCTATATGAAGCGACAAAAATTATCAACGCAGCAGAAACGCCCATACAAGTTGTCTTGTATTATCTTCAGTTTGGATATCCGATCGTCGTATCGGAGCAGTCTCAAATAAGCTATATCACCGCCTATGACAACTTTAATATCAAGCTGGTAAATGCAGACAACGGCGAGGAGAAGCTCATGGGACTTAAGGATGCAGAAAGCTATTTTGATGCTTTGGATAATCCATTTATAGTGTTTATGGATTAAAGAGATTTACGGAATCAGTTTATCTTCTACAAGAACGAAAGCGGAAATTTAAAGGTGAAAGTAAAATAATGTCATGAAAAAAGGAGGACGTCGTCAAACGTTCTCCTTTTCACTATATAAGCTATTTGAAAGGGCAGCAAACTGGGAAAGTGATAAAGCCTCACCACGAATGTCCTCTTTAAGGTTCAGGTCCTTTAGAGCAGAAACAGTAGCAGTCTTTGAAATAGAAAGACCAGAAGATAAAGCATTCTGAAGCGTTTTCCGACGCTGATTGAAGGCTGCATGGATTATATCAAACATAAAGGCTTCATCCTGACATGAAACAGGAGGTGTATCATAACATCGTAATCGAATCACAGAGGAAGAAACTGTCGGACGGGGAATAAAGCAGTTCGGTGGAACAAGCTGCACAATTTCCGGATCAGAATAAAATTGAACAGCCAGGGAAAGCGCACCATAATCCTTAGAACCAGGCTTTGCCTTCATACGATCCGCAACCTCCTTCTGCACCATGACCGTAATAGAGGATACAGGGAGATGCTTCTCCAGAAGCTCCATAATAATCGGCGTAGTAATATAATAGGGAAGATTTGCGACGACCTTAAGAGGTTTATCATCATGATAGGTATGACACAGAGCTTTCAGATCTACCTTCAATATATCCTTGTGCAGGATGGAAACATTGTCATAGGATGCAAGAGTTTTTTCAAGGATAGGAATCAGATTTCCATCGATTTCTACCGCAATGACGTGACCAGCTGTTTCACAGAGGGCCTGTGTCATGGTACCAATGCCAGGCCCGATCTCTAACACACAGTCATCCTTTGAAATTTCCGAGGAGGAAATAATATGAGAGAGGACGCCTGCATCAATCAGAAAGTTTTGACCAAACTTCTTTTGAAATCTGAAATCATTTTCCCTTATAACATCAAGTGTCTTTTTAGGATTAATAAGCTCAGCCATACAATACTACTTTCTAATCGGAAGAAGACGAAGTGTCATGCCTCGGAGAAGAATGTATCCATGCTGATAAGCTTCGTAAGCATTCGCAAAGGATTCCTCGAAGGCGACCTTTTTATCCGCAAGGGTAAGCATATAACCGAGTCTCGATGTCGGAATGCTCTTTGAAAGTGGGAACATATGGCTCCAGATTGCACGCTTTTCCGTAATATTCAGATAAAAGCCTTCACTCTCTGCATTTTCTACGGCTTCAACAGGATGATAGAAGCAGTACCATTCACCATGATGCGTAGCCTTATCATCCTTATGGTAGTCCACCATGCAGAAATCGTGAAGAAGCCCGACCTTTACAGCACTTTCCTTATCAACATGAAATATAGGTGCAAGATAGGACATCGCATGTGCAACACGAACACTATGATCATAGGTGTTTGTACTGCCATGTCTTGGAATATTCTTTAACTGCATATATTTTTGATTATGTGTGATCGAAGAATATTCACCAGCAAATGTCGTATCCTGCGAAGAAAGAACCATAGATTAAACTCCTTATAAAAAAACAGAACGCTGCAAAAACTTTCTAAACTATAATAAAATAAAGAAGGAATTGCAATGGAATTTAAAATCTGTTCAGGATATTTTTAGAAATTCTTGAAAAAAGAACAAAAGAGGAAAATATATTATAAAAAATCAAAATAAAAGAAGGAAAAACTGTCTTAAATTTAGGAATATTCACTGTTGCAAGAAAGGAAACAAAGACTAGACTAAAACACTACAGAATGAATGTAAAGAAAGCTTGGGTGTTATGAAAGGTTTTTGTAAAAGTCATCCTAAATTTGTAATTGATTTTGCGACAGTTCTGACGATCCTTTTGTCCTTTTTGTCAGCGCTGTTTTATTTTAGTCTTCGCTGGCTCATGGCTACATGGTCTGAACTAACAGTAGATGAAGTTCTATATCATCTTGTAGCGCCGCTTCAGGGTTCCAGTGCAGCGATGGTAAGAGAATACATCCTGCATGCTTTGCTCCCATCGATTATTCTTACAGTTATCATTATAACGATTTTTGCGATTATCAGAGGAAAACGCCCTTATCGGCATGTCGTCCTTGCAACTCTTGTAGCTACATTCTTTACAAGCGGCTATACCGTTTATGATGCCTGGGACGATCTGGACATCGGAACGTATATTTCATCGCAATTTGAAAGATCAGATTTCATCGATACAAATTATGTCGATCCGAAAACAGTAAAGCTCACCTTTCCGGAGAAAAAAAGAAATCTCATTTACATCTTTATGGAATCGACAGAGCTTACCTTTATGGATGAGTCTTTTGGCGGCGCCTGGGATGAGAATCTCATGCCGGAGCTCAGCGCACTTTCCAAAAACAATGAAGATTTTCGAGGAGCATCCGAAGCACTTGACGGCGGCTATGCGATGCCGGGTGCAACCTGGACCATGGGGGCTATGTTCGCTGAGACCTCAGGACTCCCGCTTAAAATTTCCATCGATCAGAACGCTATGGATTCCCAAAAATCGTTCTTCCCATCAGTAGAAACAATCGGTGATCTCCTTCATAGGGAGGGCTACACACAGGAACTGATGCTCGGCTCTGTCGGCTACTTCGGCGGCCGAAAGCTCTACTTCCAGACGCATGGAAACTATACGATCAAGGATTACAGCTTCTGGAAACGCCAGCACAAGTTCCCATCCGACTATTTCGTAAACTGGGGCTTCGAAGATCGAAAATTATACGAATACGCAAAAGAAGAGCTTAAGCATCTCTCAGAAAAAAACCAGCCCTTTAATCTTACGATGTTGACCGTGGATACACATTTTCCAAACGGTTATGTCTGCCCGCTCTGCCCGGATACCTATGATGAGCAGTATGCCAATGTTTACGCCTGCGCGTCGAAGCAGGTGGTTGATTTTGTCCGTTGGGCACAGACACAGGACTGGTATCCCGATACGACCATTGTTATTTCGGGAGATCATCCGACGATGGACCACAACTTCTGTAAGAATGTGCCGGAGGACTATGTCCGAAAGGTTTATACAGTATATATCAATGCACCAGTTCAGCCGGAAACTGAAGACTATCGCGATTACACAACCTTTGATGCCTTCCCGACGACACTTGCCAGCCTCGGTGTAAGCATTGAAGGAAATCGTCTCGGACTTGGAACGAATCTCTTTTCTAAGGAGAAGACGCTCAGTGAACGCTTCGGAAGAGACTACGAAAAGGGAGAAATCGAAAAGAAATCCGAGCTTATGGTAAAGCTTGGTCAGATTGATAAGGCCGCTGCCATCGAATCGAAAGAAGCAAAAGAGCTGAAGGAAAAAGAAGAATCAAAAAAGGCAGCAGAACAGACTTGATTCGTAAGATCAGGTATTTCGCGTATGTTGTTCGTGGTTCTTTTTTATAATATATGTTACAGCGTCGTACAGACCATCAGAAAGCGCAGATGGACAGATATAATCTGCGGCTTCTTTGCAGGAACTTTTTGCGTTTCCCATTGCGATGCCTAAGCCGCAGTGAGTGAGCATGCCGGCGTCATTGAAGCCATCTCCGATGGCTGCGGCTTCTGAGAGCTTAAGATTATAATACTTCAGCACCGCATCAATGCCGGAAATCTTTGAGACACCCTTTTTTGTGAGATCGAAGGATAGACCATCCGACCAGCGGCATAGACTTAGACCCGGCAGAGCAGCTTCGAGTTTCAGGGAGAGCTCATGAGACATGACAGGAATCAGCATAAAGATGGGATTCGCATGTCTCTTCTCAATCGAGTCGACAGGTGGTGCGACTGTTTTAATATCGGATAAAACTTGAAGAAGCTCAGGTGTAATTTTATTTACATAGATATAACGCTCTTCCTCAAAAAGACATGAGAAATCAGGATAGTCTTTCATGAACCGGAGAAGTTTGTCAATTTCTTCAGGAGGAATCGATAGCTTCTGAACGAGTGTGCCATTCAAGGGGTCAAAATAAGGGCTATCCTTTAATTTTTCTTTATCATCGAGCACGTAACAATATTCTCCATCAAGTGTCACAAAGGCGTCAAAGTGAAGATTTTCTAATAGGTTCTCAGTTTTCATCTCCAGCCAGTGGCGGCCGGAAGCAATCGCACAGAGGATACCTTCCGAGTGCGCCATTCTGATGGCTTTCTTTGCTGATTCCGGGATTTTCCCTGTTTCAAAGGGACGAAGTGTGCCGTCAATATCGAAAAAGATAATTTTTATCATAGTGTTCGGAAGGCTTTATCGTCTAACCATCGGAAAAGATTTTCTTCGACTTCATTCCGGTTTGTTTCATTTAACATTTCATGACGCTTCCCCGGATAGAGTCTCAGCGTTACATCATGTCCTGTTTCATAAAGCCATGCATACACTTCAGCAGGGCCTGCGCCAAAATTACCGACAGGATCTGCCCCGCCGGAAAAAATATAGATCGGGATCATTGGGACAAGGGCAGCCCATTTTTCAGGACGAATATTAATGAGCGCACTAAGCATGTCGCGGTAAGCCCCAATCGTCAGGCGGCATGAAAGAGGATCCTCATTTCGTGCCATAAGAAGTGCGTCATCGGTCGTGCACCAGGCCGCCGGATGGTGTGGTTCTTTAATTGCACGATTCATGTATTTCATAAAGGCTTCATCATATTTATCCATGCATAGGTTATCTCCATGCATCTTGATATCTGCTGTCAAAGAAGCAAGTACAGCGTAATAGGAATATTGGAAGCCGGCAGTACCGGAAATAATGAGACCCGAAAGGTCACCGGGGAAACGAAGCACATAGGACCTGGCAAGGAAGGAGCCCATGGAATGACCGAGCATGATGACTGGAAGAGATGGATACCATTTCATAAGCCTGAGAACCAGGCGATGAAGATCGTGGAGCATATATTGAAAACCATGCTCAGGCCCGAAATTCCCCGGAAGATTTTGTGAACGTCCATGTCCCTGAAGGTCCTGGAGGCCGACGATATAGCCCTTTGCCGCGAGCTTTTTAGAAAGGGCCAGATATCGATCAGAGTGTTCTGACATCCCATGTACGATAATGAAGATTCCCTTCGCATCGACATGTTCGTCGCGGATGGAGGCATTATAAATACGACCAATCCCGTTTGACGATGCTGTATACCATACCCTTTTCTCCATAGTGACCTCCATCATGCAAGAATTTTGAAATCTTCCTTAGTTTATCATTAAGAAATCGCCCTTTCAACTGTACCAGTCGCGTGAACTCTGCTAAAATGAACAAGGTTTTTTCTAAAGAGAAAGTGTGTCATCAAATGAAACAAATATTGTATATTAACAGAAAAAATGAAGAACAGGAAAAGATAAAAATCGTGAGGAGCATAGCAATGCTTACGAAGGCGAGAATCCTCCCGGAGCCGGAAGATATCGAAACACTACCGACGGATGCAGAGCTTCTCGTTTTTTCCGGATTTACATCCGGGGAACTCAATCAGTTCATTTCGCTTCTTCATAAAAGGGGTGTCAAGATTCCGCTTAAGTGTGTGGAGACGGCTCAAAATAAGAAGTGGAGCTTAAGAAAGCTTTACGATGAGCTTTCAAAAGAACACGAGCAGTTGAACAAAGGGTAATGTTTTGCTACACTGTAGAACAATTGTTAAAAAGGCTTTTATAAGTAAAGCTTCGTAGATTTCGGCTTCTTACATAAGGCTTTTCTAAAGATAATCGCAGAAAGGAAGATATATGGAAAATTCCAGCGAAGAGAATAGAAAAGAGAGAACCGCTAAAAAATCCGGCGGTGTTCTGTCAGAAATTCTCGAATGGATCAAGGTTATCGTCATTGCCGGTGTACTGGCCTTCTGCCTTAATAATTTTATCATTGCGAATTCGACGATCCCGACTGGTTCCATGGAGGATACGATCATGCCGGGCGCCAGGGTCTTCGGCTCGCGTCTCACCTATACCTTCGGAGAGGTGAGTCGTGGCGATGTCGCAATCTTCATTTATGGCTATCAGTGTAAAAATGATGGTACGATGTATCGTGAGACGGACAGCGGCGTCTGCCCTGTCTGCGGCCGCGAAGACAGGAAAAATAAGGTCGTTTATTATGTAAAGCGAGTCATCGGCATGCCGGGCGACCACATTGAGATCAAACAGACTGGGACAGCACCGGCTTCTGATTTTCATAATATCACGATCGGTTCTGCAAACGGCGATACGTCTGATATCGAGGTACCGGTCGGCAAGGTTTATATCAATGGGGTAGAGCAGGAAGAAACTTATCTTCCGGAGCCGATGATTGTGAGCGGTGAGCAGTTTCCGACGGTCGATGTTACTGTACCGGAGAACAGCTATTTCATGATGGGTGATAACCGTAACAACTCTGCTGATGCGCGCTACTGGACAGAGAATCAGTTTGTTTCCAAAGACAAAATGATCGCAAAGGTGTATGTTAAGTACTGGCCTTTGAACGACATGGGTCTTGTAAAATAAAAAATAAGGAGAACTACATGGCAAAAACAGAAGGACAGAAGCTTCAGGAGAAGCTCTGCTATCAAATGAAAAATATCGGTATGGAGCGCCCGGAGGAGATGGAAAAGGCGCAGAGCTTTTGCGAAGGCTATAAAACCTTTCTAGATAATGCAAAGATTGAGCGTGAGGCTGTCCGTTATACGAAAAAGCTTGCGGAAGATGCGGGCTATACGCCGTTTTCACGTGGCAAACGTTATAAGACGGGCGAAAAGGTATACTATGATAACCGCGGCAAGAATATCATCCTGACGACCTTCGGAAAGAAGCCGCTTCTCGAGGGACTTCATTTTAATATCGCACACATTGATTCTCCGCGTCTTGACTTAAAGCCGAATCCACTTTACGAAAAGGAAGAGATCAGCTTCTTTAAGACGCACTATTATGGAGGCATTAAGAAATATCAGTGGGGTGTGACGCCGCTCGCACTCCATGGCCGCATCATGCTGAAAAACGGCGAAGCTGTCGATCTTAATCTTGGTGAGAATCCCGGTGATCCGGTGTTTGTCGTATCAGATCTTCTTCCGCATCTTTCGCAGGAGCAGAACCAGCGGAAGCTTTCCGAAGGACTGAAGGGCGAGGAGCTTAACGTTATCCTCGGCTCTACGCCGATCCCGGATAAGGAGGTTAAGGAAGTCTTTAAGCTTAAAGTGCTCAGCATCCTCAATGAAAAATACGGCATCGTCGAGGAGGACTTTCTCCGTGCAGAGCTTACCTTTGTTCCCGCACAGCATGCCGTCGATGTAGGACTTGACTGCTCCATGGTCGGTTCCTATGGACAAGACGATAAGGTCTGTGCCTATACTGCTTTGATGGCGGAGCTCGAAGCGAAGAAGCCGGAGTACACGACAGTCACTGTCCTCGTCGATAAGGAGGAGATCGGTTCCGAAGGCGTATCCGGCATGGCGTCGGATATGCTGCTTCACTACGTCGAGGATCTCGTCGAAGCGGAGGGCGTCCGTGCAAGAGACGTCCTTCGGAATTCCATGTGTTTAAGCGCCGATGTAAACGCAGCCTTCGACCCGACATTTCCGGATGTGTTTGAAAAGGCCAATGCCTCCTTCATGAACAAGGGCCCGGTACTGACAAAATACACAGGCTCAAGAGGCAAGTCCGGCTCAAATGACGCCTCTGCCGAGACCATGTACAAGGTCATCAAGTACATGGAAGATGATGATGTCATGTGGCAGATTGGCGAACTCGGCAAGGTTGATCTCGGCGGCGGCGGAACGATCGCCAAGTTCATCGCTGACATGGATGTCGATACCGTCGATCTCGGCGTCGCAGTTCTTTCCATGCATGCACCGTTTGAGATCACATCAAAGCTCGACGTCTACTATACCTATAAAGCCTTTAAGGCCTTTAATAAATAAGGAGTTACCATGAAGAAGAACTATATGCTTGCCCTCGCGGCAGGGCTTATGACACTTTCCCTTGCTGCCTGCGGTCAGAAGGCAGCTGACAATAAGGAAACGACCGCAGCGGCAGCAGAAACGACAGCTGCCGGTGAAGCTGAAACCAGCAGTACCGACACGACAGCTACAGCTTCTGAAATTTCATCCGACGATCCGGAGGTACAGAAGCTCGAAGCCATGACGGTACCGACAGAACCGATGCTGAAGGATATGGGCACCGTAAAGCTGCCGGATCTTACGACCATCATGGTAGAAACCACAAAGAAGCTGACCGTCGATGATGCGATGGTCGATTCTCAGATTAATTATCTCCTGCAGCAGTTCATGACAGAAACCGACGAAGCAGCAAAATCCGGCGATACGGTCAACATCGATTATATCGGCACCATCGATGGAGAAGCCTTTGACGGCGGCACCGCAACGGGCTATGACCTTTCACTCGGCTCCGGCACCTTCATTGACGGCTTCGAGGATCAGCTGATCGGACATAAGAAGGGTGATAAGGTTACTGTGAAGGTTACCTTCCCGTCTGACTATTCAAATACCGATCTTGCCGGCAAGGATGCGGAATTTGCCGTTACCATCAACTCAGTGAAGACCACACCGGAGCTTACAGAGCAGTGGTTAAAGGACAATGCCTCCGCCATCGGCACCAGCGCGACAACAATCGATGAATTTAGAAGTGAGCAGAAGGGACTCCTCGAAGCCCAGATCAACTACCAGTACGATTCAAATGTTCACCAGTCTGCACTGGAGCAGATCGTTGACAAATCCGAATTCAGTATCTCGGACGAGATGAATGATTATGCCTATGCCTATGTCGTACAGCAGGAGATCCAGCAGTATCAGCAGTACGGCTATGATCTTGCCGGCGCGATGAATGTCCTTGGGATTTCGGTTTCAGATTTCGAGACGGAGATGAAGTCCTATGCAGAGGATTTTGCCAAGCAGAAGCTCGTTATGAAGACCATTGCAGAGGAGAAGAATATCAGCGCAACCAGTGAGATGCTTGATGCCCTCGCCGAAAAGATCTCCGGTCTTTCCGGTACAAAAACAAACCGGATCCAGCTCATCGAGAAATACGGTGGAGATGCCGTAAAGGAAGAGGCCGTCAATGACGCTGTCTTTGATTACATCGTTTCTCAGATTAAGGTTGTAGAAACTGAGACGACCACAGCCGCGAATTAAAAATCTGTCACGCGCAGGAATCTGCGCGTGACAGATTTTTTTAAATGACTCTTGACGCCAATGCTTTACCATGGTAGAGTGATGAATCATGTGAAGTATTTTGGAATCAAAGGGGGAGAGAAGCATTATGAAAAACAGAAGGCTTATTTCGATGACAATGGCAGCGGTAATGGTTGGAGGCCTTGCGGCCTGCGGATCGTCCGGTTCGGCAGCAGCGACGACGGCAGCAGCGACGACAGCGGCTGCAACAGAAGCCGCTACCACGGCAGCAGCTACGGAAGCCGCGAAGGAAACGACAGCTGCGGCCACAGAGGCAGCAGGAGCTGAAGGCGGATCCTTCATCGTCGGCTTCGATCAGGAATTTCCGCCGATGGGCTTCGTCGGGGACGACGGACAGTACACCGGCTTCGATCTTGACCTCGCAAAGGAGGTTGCAAGCCGACTTTCCTTAACCTATGTGCCGCAGCCGATCAACTGGGATGCTAAGGACATGGAGCTTGAGTCCGGCAACATTGACTGTATCTGGAATGGCTTCACGATGCAGGGTAGAGAGGATGACTATACCTGGGTTGGGCCGTATATGGCAAACAATCAGGTCTTCGTCGTCAATGAAGACAGTGATGTTCAGACACCGGCCGATCTCGCAGGTAAGGCTGTCGAGGTGCAGAAGGACAGCTCCGGGCTTGACGCACTCAATGATAACACGGCACTTTCCAGCACCTTCGGATCTGTCGTAGAGGTCGCTGATTACAACACGGCACTCATGGATCTCGAAGCAGGCGCCTGCGATGCCGTCTGCATGGATTCCATCGTAGCAGGCTATCAGATCACCTCCTCCGGAAAGAAGATGCGGATCCTCGATGAGACACTCTCTGCAGAGGAGTACGGCATCGGCTTCAAGAAGGGCAATGACGAGCTGGCAGGCAAGGTAAAGGATGCTCTCATGGAGATGCAGTCTGATGGAACAGTAGAAAAGATCTCAAATGAGTGGTTCGGCTCAAATGTGTTCACATTGAAATAACATTGTCTTGAAGGGGAATCCGTGAGCTTAGCAAATATCTGCATCCAGCTTCTCGAGGGGCTCGGTGTATCCGTAAACATTTTTATCATCACATTGCTGTTCAGCCTTCCGCTGGGACTCTTTGTTTCCTTCGGGCGGATGTCAAAAAACAAGGTTCTCAGCACGATTACAAAGGTCTACATTTCGATCATGCGCGGCACACCGCTCATGCTGCAGCTTTTTGTCGTGTACTACGGCCCGTATTATCTTTTTCACATGAAGCTGAACCCGACCTACCGGAATTCTGCAGTTTACATCGGCTTTATCATTAACTACGCCGCCTATTTTGCAGAAATCTACCGGTCAGGTATTCAGTCGATGCCTGTCGGGCAGTATGAAGCCGCCGAGGTCCTCGGATATACCAGATCCCAATGCTTCCGCCGGATCATCCTCCCGCAGGTCATCAAGCGGATTCTGCCATCTGTTACGAACGAGGTCATCACACTTGTCAAGGACACCTCGCTTGCCTTTTCCATTTCCGTCATGGAAATGTTTACAAAGGCTAAGGCGCTGGCCTCCAGCCAGACCTCGATGGTACCGCTGATCGTCGCTGGCATTTTTTACTACGTGTTTAATTTTGTCGTAGCGATCGTCATGGACAAGCTCGAAAAGAGCATGGATTACTATCGCTGACATATCCACAGGTCTGTTTCAGGGCAGAACACAGAGTCGAAATTAAAAAAATAAATGAAAGCTTAAAAACGGCGGATCATGCTATGAATCTTCTGGAAATGAAAAATGTAAAGAAGAGCTTCGGCGAGCTCGAGGTTCTCAAGGATATCAGCCTTACGGTATCAGATGGAGAAATCGTTTCGATCATCGGACCTTCGGGCTCCGGTAAGTCGACACTGCTCCGCTGTGCGACACTTCTTGAGCGGATGGATGCCGGCAGTCTCCTCTATGACGGAACCGTGGTCTGTGAGAATGATGACACAGGGAAGGCAGTTTATGCGGATAAGAAAACGCTTCGCGCGGTAAAGTCTGTATACGGGCTGGTATTTCAGCAGTTTAATCTTTTTCCGCACTGGACTGTGCTGCAGAATGTTACAGATGCACTCGTACATGTTAAGAAAACACCGAAAAAGGATGCGGAGGACAGAGGGCTTCAGCTTCTTGAAAAAATGGGACTTCGGGACCGGGCTTCGGCCTATCCGTATCAGCTGTCCGGCGGACAGCAGCAGAGAGTCGCCATCGCAAGAGCGTTGGCACTGAATCCAAGGGTACTATTTTTCGATGAGCCGACAAGCGCACTGGATCCGGAGCTCACGCAGGAGGTCTTAAAGGTGATCAAATCCCTGAAGGAGCTTCATATCGCGATGGTGATCGTCACACACGAGATGGCCTTTGCAAAGGATATTTCGGATCAGGTGATCTTCATGGCTGACGGTGTCATCGTAGAGCAGGGTACTGCTAAAGAGGTCTTCAACTCCGAAAACGCCAGAATGAAAGCTTTTCTCGGAAGATATCAGGGAATCCTATAAAACAGAAACGCAGTTCACTCCATTGTGGACTGCGTTTTTCTATGATAAAATTATTTCAACAAATTGTGGAAAAGTGCATCGGTGCGTGGATAAATGATAAAAAATGTGGAAAAACGCCAATTGATGTGTGCATATTCTCAAGAAGAATGTGGATAAAATCAAAGGGATTGTGGATAAGTTAAGCTTCGAGGTGGAATATGGGCAAGAAGAAAAAGGGAAAGAAAAAGGCTGCAGCTAAAAAGTTGAAGAAGGCGGAGCTTCGCGTGGAGACATTCGACAGAAAATCAGAAACGCCGGCAGATGAAAAGAAATACGAAGCGATCATCAGGGAGGCTGCAGTCCGTTCAGAGGATTTTCGGACAGGGACACGCGTGAGCCTTACAAGCCTTAAGCTCATGGTGCAGGCATTTTTTGCAGATCCACAGGCAGTAATCGATCAGTCCTTCCATGAAACGGACCGTAACACGGCATATTTATCCTTTGCACTTAGTCTTTTGATCGTTTTTCTGACCGGTCTCAAATGGAAGGGTGTGCAAACGGGTTTCCGGATTACGCTGTTCAGCGCGCTTATTCAGTGCATCTATCCTTGTCTTTGCGCGCTTACACTGAATACCAGCACACCGATCCGCCCGGATGCACTCTTTTCTGTATTCTTTACTGCAAGAACCTTTATTTATATTCTGCTTCTGCCGATCATGCTTCTCATGTATATGGATTTTCCTGCAGCCAGTCTCCTTATGCTGCTTGTGCTTCTGCCGGCCTGCTTTATTTTCGACTATATGGCAGTGCTTACGATCACGAATCATAACAGCCGTTTTGCGATGAAGAGTGCGGTATTTGCAGCAATCGGTGAGATGGTGATCTTTGTTGCGGCCATTTTCGTCGTATTCAGCGTCATGATCATGAAGTCAGCCCTGTCTGATCTCCTGAAAAGCGGTGACCCGTCGGCAATCATCAGCTTCTTTTCAAAAATATTTTAATATTGTGTAAAGCTTTCAACATATTTCTGAAAAAACTTGCAAGTCTCGCTAACCTTATATATAATCGCAATGTTTTTCGGGCTTTATCCGAAGGGTTTTTAGTTTTTCAGGAGGAATTATGAAGAAAGTATTTTCAGTATTACTGGCAACAGCGATGACTGCTTCCGTTGCAGCCTGCGGATCATCGAACAGTGCATCCACGACAGCCGCTGCTGCAGATACGACTGCTGCAGCAAAGACAGAGACGACAGCCGCTGCTGGTGAGACAACTGCAGCTGCAGCAGAGAATAAAAAGATCGATAAGCTTTCAATCGCTTACGTACCGTCCAGAGAGCCGCAGGAGATCATCCAGGCGACTGAGCCGCTGAAGGAGCTTCTCACGAAGGAGATGGCAGGCCTCGGCTATGATATCGGTTCTGTAGACATTTCCGTAGGTACAAGCTTCGATGCCGTAGGACAGGCACTCGTAGCCGGCACAACGGATATTGGTGTGATTCCGGGTTCAACCTATGTTCTTTATGATGATGGCGCAGATGTCATCCTCACAGCAACCAGAAAAGGTCTTTCAAACGACTCCGACAGTGCTAAGGACTGGAATGACAACAAGCCGACAGAAGCAACCGATAAGGAGGTTACTTCTTACCGTGCACTCATGATCGCAGGTCCGTCCGAGACAGGCCGTGCACTTGCTGCCAAGGTAAACAATGGCGAAGAGCTTACCTGGGATGATATCAATGGTGCGAACTGGTCCATCATGTCCTCCACATCTCCGGCCGGCTATGTTTATCCGTCCCTCTGGCTCTCCAAGAATTATGGCCACAACATCACAGAGCTTGCACATGCCGTACAGTCTGATTCCTATGGCTCTGCCTTCGCTCGTCTTGCTTCCGGCCAGATCGATGTTCTCTGCACTTATGCCGATGCACGTCGTGACTATGAGGAGAAGTGGCAGTCTGAGTATGCGATGACAAATTCCATCTGGGATGATACCGACGTTATCGGTGTTACACCGGCTATTTACAATGATACGATCTCTGTTTCCAAGAACTCGAAGATCATGGATGATGATTTCAAGGCTGCACTCCAGGAGGCCTTCATCAACATCGGAAACTCTGAAGAGGGTAAGCCGGTGATCGCGATCTATTCTCATGACGGTTATCAGAAGGCCCAGGCTTCCGATTATGATAGCGAGCGTGATGCACAGAAGATGCTCCAGGAGATGGAAGCAAGCAAGTAATTCATGAACAATGCCTCTTCATATGCTCGTTGCGTTAGGGCTATGGCCCCGCCGCGTAGGGCGTGCACCGGGAATTTATGAGGCCATCGAAAAATAAACGATGCAATCCCGGAGAATCTCATATAGAATAAGAGGAGGTGTCTTCGGACGTCTCCTCTTTTTTCATTTTCGGAAAAGCCGGATACGGTTTCGGATGGATTGAGTATTAGGAGAAGTACCGATATGCGCCCGTTACAGGAAGGGAAGTCGGAAGGAAAGTATGAAAGGAACATGTAAGATATGATCGTATTTGAAAATGTCGGTAAAAAGTATCCGAATGGGTTTCAGGGACTTAAAAATGTAAATCTCAAGATTGATCAGGGCGAATTCGTTGCCATCATTGGTCTTTCCGGTGCCGGTAAGTCTACCCTTCTCCGCACCATCAACCGTATGCATGACATCACGGAGGGCAAGCTTACCGTCGATGATGTCGATGTTATGACGCTTTCCGGAAAGTCGCTCCGGTCTTTCCGGAGAAAGATCGGTATGATCTTCCAGTCCTTTAATCTTATCACGAGAACGACGGTTATTAATAATGTATTGACAGCCTTTGTACCGGATATGTCCTGGTTCCGTTCGACCTTCAGTCTCTATACGAAGGAGCAGAAGCTCAAGGCTCTCGAATGTCTCGATAAAGTAGGCATCCTCGACAAGGCCTTCGTCCGCGCTGATCAGCTGTCCGGCGGTCAGCAGCAGCGTGTCGCCCTCGCAAGAACACTTGCCCAGAATCCGCAGATCATCCTAGCGGATGAGCCGGTAGCATCGCTTGATCCGATCACGGCAAAATCTGTCATGGACGATTTCAAGCGGATTAATGAGACGATGAACATCACGATTCTCATCAATATCCATCATGTCGATCTCGCACTCCAATACTGCACGAGAGTCATCGGTATCCGCGCCGGTGAGATCGTCTATGATGGCCCGGCAAAGGATGTCAATGATCAGGTACTTCAGGAGATTTATCAGGGCGCTAAGGAGGAAGCCGTATGAGTATTTATGACCGGCTTTTCCCGCCGAAAAAATATACGCTTTCAAATGGAAAGGAAGCCTATCAAAAGCGGTCAAGAGGACCGCTTGCAGCACTGATCATTATCGTCATGACGGTGATTTCTGTGAAGATTACGGGCTTTTCTATGACGGTGCTTGTTACCGGCATGGGCCGCTTCTGGACGATGCTTGGTGATATGTTCCCGCCGAACTTTTCTTACATGTCTGATATCTGGAAGCCGCTGTTTGATACGATCAAGATGTCTCTGCTCGGCTCGGTCATCGGCGCACTGGTTTCCGTTCCCTTCGCCGTGCTTGCCTCCACAAATGTCGTGAAGAGCCGGTTTGTGGTAGCATTAACAAGACTTTTCCTGAGTCTCGTCCGTACGCTTCCGACACTGGTTACTGCACTCATCGCGACCTACATCTGGGGACTTGGTACGATTGCCGGTACGATCGCAATCGGTGTGTTCTCCTTTGCCTACATCGGAAAGATTCTCTATGAGGAAATCGAAACCGTGGATATGGGTGCCTTCGAGGCCATAGAAGCGATGGGCGGTACGAAGATCCGTGCCTTTATTCTTGCGATCATCCCGCAGGTGCTGCCGGTATTTTTAAGCCAGAGTCTCTTCAACTTTGAAGGAAATGTACGGTATGCAGCGATTCTCGGCTACGTCGGTGCCGGCGGTCTTGGCCTCATCCTAAATGAAAAGGTCGGCTGGCGCCAGTATCCGGAGGTCGGCATGATTCTGCTGGCACTCTACGTTACCGTATTTATCATCGAAACGCTCAGCCGGTATATCCGGAAGAAGCTTGTCTAAGGAGGTGCTGTCATGGAAGAAAGAATAGAAAAAGCCTATGAAGCCCGTCCGAAGACCTGGGTATATAACTGCACTATTCTCGCAATTGTCGTCATCCTTATGATCTGGTCCGCGACCTCCATGGAGACCTCGGGGACGACGACAGATGGCGGCAAGATCGCCCTCAATATCCTATCCGGTATTTTCCATCCGGACACGAAGCTTCTTTTTAATCTCACGAAGCAGGGTGTACCGTATCTGCTTCTCGAGACGATCTGTATCGCGTTCCTCGGCACAGTGGTCGGCGCCATCATCAGTATCCCGTTTGCATTCCTTACAGCGCAGAATCTTGTACCGAAGCCAATCGCCTTTATGGGACGGCTCATCGTCATGGCAATCCGTACGATTCCGTCTCTGATTTATGGTCTTATGTTCATCAGTGTGACAGGTCCTGGGCCCTTTGCCGGACTTCTTACGATGTCGCTCTGCTCTGTCGGCATGGTTTCCAAGATGTATACTGAAGCCATCGAGGATCTTGACACAAAGATTCTCGAGTCACTCGATGCCGAGGGCTGCACAACCTGGCAGAAGATCCGCCATGGTATCCTCCCGCAGCTCATGCCGAACTTTGCATCGACCGCGATCTATCGTTTCGATATCAACCTTCGTGATGCGACGGTGCTTGGTCTCGTCGGTGCAGGCGGTATCGGCGCACCGCTGATCTTTGCGATGAATGCCTACAGATGGAGCGAAGCCGGCGCGATTCTCGTCGGTCTGGTCGTTCTCGTATTGATCGTCGAGTGGATCTCGACAAAGATCCGCGTTAAGCTGACGAGAGGTTAAGCCGGATGAAGAAAGCATTAGATTTATATTTTACCTCGGACACACATGGACATATCCTCCCGGTGGACTATTCCACCGGGAAGGAAAAGCCGGGCAGTCTTCTGAATCTTTCGGAGGACATCAAGAAATCCGGCAATACACTGGTTTTGGATGGGGGCGATAACCTGCAGGGGACGCCCCTTTTATTATATTATCTTGAGCATCCGGGGGCATCTTTGGTGCATCCGTCAGCGGTAGGCTTCCGGAGTATGCAGCTTGACTATTACACGCTTGGAAATCACGATTTTAATTTCGGCTATGACGCGATTCGAAATTATCTTGACGCGATGCCCGGCAAATGTGTCTGCGCCAATATAGAAGATTTAAAGGGCGAGTTAAAATTTTCCAAAACCGTGATTCATACATTGGAAAACGGGCTCAAAATCGGCATCACTGGTGTCGTCACGGACTTTGTCAATGTCTGGGAGCTGCCGGAGCACCTTAAGAATATCCGTGTGACGGATGCGATCAAGGCAGCGAAGGCGATGGATGAAGCGCTCACAGGACTTTGTGATCTTAAGGTGCTCATCTATCATGGCGGCTATGAAGAGGATCTCGTGACCGGCGTAAGGCTTTCCGATACGCGGGAAAATATCGCCTGTGAGATTGCCGGGGCTTGTGACTATGATATTTTACTTACCGGGCACCAGCATATGACGGTCGCGGGCATGTGGCTTCATGGCACCTATACCGGACAGCCGGGTATGAATGCAGAAAAAATGCTTCATATCATGGCAGAGGTAGACGATATCGATCCGTCTGCTTCAGCTGCCAATGCTTCCGGACGTAACGCTGGTTCACTTCCGGAGGAGGCATCGGCACCAGCCCACAATTTGAAGCAAGATCGTCTTCATGTTACAAGTACGATGATTCCGGCTGGTGAAGGGTATGATGAGCATGTTGCAGAGCTGCTTCGGCCGCTTGAAGATAAAACGGAGCAGTGGCTTGATGAGCCGATCGGCAGACTCACAGAAGAGATCCCTCCGGAGGATAAGCTCGAGACCGCGATGAAGGGAAGCAGGGTAGCTGCCTTCTTTAATGCGGTGCAATTATCTACTGTGGATGCGGAGCTTTCGCTCACGAGTCTTGGCAATGCCCCTATCGGGCTTCACAAGGAGGTAAGCATTCGCGATATTTTCACGGCGTACCCCTTCTCGAATACGATTATCGTGAAGGAGCTAAGCGGCGCAGCACTTCGGGCGGCGCTCGAGCGCTGTGCCTGCTATCTCGATCCCGGTGAGGACGGAAAGCCGGTATTCTCCGATGTGTTTCTGAAGCCGAAGGTCGAGCACTATAACTATGATTTTTACGCAGGACTTGATTATGCGTTTGATATCCGGAAGCCGCGTGGGCAGAGAGTCGTCCGGATGAGAAGACTTGACGGGACAGAGATTAAGGCCTCGGATCGGATTCGTGTCGCGATGTCAAACTACCGTTCGACCGGAACCGGCGGCTATCCGATGATCGGAGAGGCAAAAACTGTTTACAGCGGACCAGACAATGTCCAGGATCTTCTCACAGACTATGTCCGCCGGAAGGGGACGGTCACAATACAGGAAAACTATAAATTTCAGCTTTTATATTAGTCTGACCGAAGACATCGAACTGAAGCGAAGTGAAAGTGTCCCGGCCGATAGCATTCAAATGCCATCGTCCGGGACACTTTCACTTTGCTTCAGGATTATGGCTTTCGTAAGAAAGTTCTTGCGTGGCCGGCGGAATCTTGTATAATGATATGGCAATGTATCGACTTTGATACAGTATTTAAGGAGGATAGTATCATGAAGAAGAGAGTGATGGCAGCTCTTATGGCTGCATCCATGACAGTTTCTCTTGCTGCATGCGGCGGTTCAGGCAGCACAGCAAGCACGACAGCAGCAGCTACAGAGAAGGCAGCTGAGACAACAGCCGCTGCAACGGAAGCAGCAACTGAGGCAGCTGCAGCAGAAACAACCGCAGCCGCAGAGGCAGCAGGCAAGGACGCTTCCGACATCAAGATCGGTATCGTAACCGATGTCGGCGGTGTAAACGATGGTTCCTTCAATGAGTCCGCATGGACCGGCCTTCAGAAGGCACAGGAGGAGCTCGGCATCCAGGCTTCTTATCTTGAGTCTCACACAGACGCTGATTATAAGCCGAACATCGAGAATTTCGTCGATGAGGATTATGATATGATCATCTGCATCGGCTATGCACTTGCAGATGCTCTGAAGGCAGAGGCTGAGGCAAATCCGGATCAGAAGTTCGCGATTGTCGATGATTCCTCTCTTGCCGATGAGCCGAACGTAACTTCCCTTATGTTCGAGCAGGCACAGGCTTCTTACCTTGTAGGCTATGTAGCTGGTAAGACCACAAAGTCAAACACCGTTGGTTTCGTCATCGGTATGTCAACAGACCTTATGAACCAGTTCGGCTATGGCTATACAGCTGGTGTTCTCGATGCAAATCCGGATGCGAAGGTTCTTCTTAACAACGCAAACTCCTTTGCAGATACCGCTGCCGGTAAGACCGCTGCTAACAACATGATCGCACAGGGTGCGGATGTTATTTTCCACGCAGCCGGTGGTACAGGTCTTGGTGTTATCGATGCATGTAAGGAAGCTGGCATCTGGGCAATCGGTGTTGACTCCGACCAGTCCTCCATCGCTCCGGAGACCATCCTTACTTCTGCTATGAAGAGAGTTGATAACGCAGTTTATGACGTTGCAAAGGGTGTTGTAGACGGCACACTTGAGGCAGGCGTAAAGACCTACTCTCTTGCTGATGATGGTGTAGATCTTGCACCGACAACCGACAATATTGATCCGGCTGTTCTTACAGAGGTTCAGGATCTTAAGAAGAAGATCATCGCCGGCGATGTAGTCGTACCGAAGACAAAGGCTGACTTTGAAGCTAAGTATGGCGACGTTTATACACTGGATGACTAATCATTTATTTTAAGGTTTGTGAAGGAGGGCTGCCGCACATGCGGCAGCCCTTTGTCGAGGTAAGGAATATGAGAGATATTTCGATGGAGCGGGTCAATAAGACCAGGGAAACGATGCTTGAGACGGTGAAGTCCGCTACACTTACTCATGAGCAGAAGGTTGCGACGATGGCGAATCTTGCCGATTCGATGCTGGAGGTACTGGACCTCCCGGAGGGGCTTTCCGAGCTTCTCGACCAGCCAATCGACAGGCAGTGTATCTGCGATCTATCCGAGGGACATGCACCGCTAAGACCCCGTTATATTATCCCGGATTACAGCGCATTTTTTAAGAATGGCTCTAAATTTTTAAATCTTGATCCGCCGACGAATCTCTATGAGGCCATCAATGATCTTGAGATCATCTATCGTCATGTACCGTCTGTTACGAATTTTCCGGTTTATGTCGGTGCACTTGATAAGCTGCTGGATCCGTTTGTACAGGATATGGATGAAGAACAGGCTTATCAGATCATAAAGCTTTTCTTCATCAACATGGATCGGACGATCCTCGATTCCTTCTCGCATGGCAATCTCGGCCCCGAGGATACGAAAGCCGGCCGGATCATCCTTCGCGCGATTCGGGATACGAAGGATGCGGTACCGAACATGACGGTAAAATACGACCCCGATATCACCTCTGATGATTTTGCACTGGACTGTGTCCGTGCGGCACTGGCATCCGCAAAGCCATCCTTCGGCAATCATCAGATGTTCAAGGGAGAGCTCGGCGAGGATTATGTCATTGCCTCCTGCTACAACGGCTTAAAATATGGCGGCGGTTCTTATACGCTTGTTCGTCTTATCCTTGGAAATATTGCGAAGCGTGCAGCCAATACAAAGGATTTCCTCGAGAATCAGCTTCCGTATGTGATGGACATTCAGGCGAGATATATGGATGCCCGGATTAAATTTATCGTGGAGGAGTCCGGCTTCTTTGAGAATAATTTCCTTGCCAAAGAAGGTTTAATTCACAGGGATAAATTTACCGCAATGTTCGGTCTCGTAGGACTCGCGGATGCTGTTGATATTCTTCTTGAAAAAGAGGGCCATCCGGAGTGGCGGTTCGGGCATAGTGACGAGGCAACGAAGCTTGGCGTTCAAATCATGGACGTGATTGACCACTTCAATCAGAATCACTTTAACCCGTATTGTGAAGCAACCGGCGGGCATTTTCTTCTGCATGCGCAGGTAGGTATCGCTTCGGATATCAAGGTAACTCCGGGTACGCGTATCCCGATTGGCGAAGAACCGGAAAATCTCGTCGACCAGCTCGAGGTTCTTAGCCATTTCCACCACTACTTCCCGTCCGGCACCGGTGATATCTTCCCGATTGACATGACCGTTCATAGAAATCCGGAATATGTTCTCGACATCATCAAGGGTGCGTTCAAGCAGAACCTTCGGTATCTTAGCTTCTATGCAAGCGACAGTGATGTCATCCGCATCACCGGCTATCTTGTCAAGAAATCTGAAATCGAGAAGCTCGAGCGCGGAGAAAATGTAAAACATGACACCACCGCTCTCGGCATGGGTGCCAAGCATAACGGGCATATATTAGAACGAAAAGTAAGGTAAAAGCATGACTTTGAAGCCGCCGCGAAAAATGCGGCGGCTTTTTCATACGATAAAGGAGTGAAAATGGATCCGAGAATATGTGATGGCCGGGTGCCGGTCAACAAAATCATACCGTTCAGTGCTGTGGACGGACCAGGCAATCGGACAGCCGTGTTCCTGCAAGGCTGCGGCTTCAACTGCCGGTACTGTCATAATCCCGAAACACGCGCCGTCTGTATCAACTGCGGACTTTGTGTTTCAAAATGTCCCGCACAGGCACTCACGATGGAGGAAGGGCTCGTTACCTTCCACCCGGAAAAATGTGTAAGCTGTGATACCTGTATCCATACCTGTCCGCATGATGCGAGTCCGCGGATTCGTTTCTTGAACCCAAGTGAAACTTTAAAGGAAATCCTTAAAAATACCCCATATATTCGCGGCGTCACAGTTTCTGGCGGAGAATGTACCACCTATCCTGTCTATCTCCGTGTGTTAGGGGAGCTCTGCCATCAAGAAGGACTAGGCTTCCTTCTTGACTCAAATGGCTCCTACGATTTCGAAAAGGATGAAGCGAAGCTTCTGCCAGCGATTGATGGTGTCATGCTGGACGTAAAGGCCTTTGATCCATCAGAGCATGAAAGAGTAACTGGCGTTTCAAACGAGATGGTTCTAAAAAACCTTCACGTTCTTGCAGAACATGGCAAACTCTACGAGGTCCGCACCGTCGTAGCTCCTGACCTCTTTCAAGCAGAACAAACCGTCCGTGCAGTAAGCCGCGTCTTAAAGCCATACCTCCCCATCGCAAGATCACAAACGACAGGCGAAGTGCGAAACATCCGTTACAAAATCATAAAATACCGCCCGATGGGCGTTCGCTCCACCTATCGCGATATGACAGTTCCTCAGGATGATTTTCTTCAACACCTTTCCGATATCGCAAAATCGGAGGGCATCGAAGATGTAATCATTATTTAAAATCGCCTAAATTTCTATGGAATTAAGGCCCCTTTATGTGCTATTCTATACATACTATAATGAACCACGTTCCGAAGGGGCGATGGTTCATAAATCTTCTTATGAATAAATTTGGAAAGGGACGCGGGAATGAAGAGCAACATGGATAAAGATACCGTCGTCATTGAGATGCGGGACATCGTCAAGAAGTTTGGAAACTTCGTTGCCAATGACCACATTAATCTCACGGTGCATAAGGGTGAAGTCCACGCGATTCTCGGTGAAAATGGTGCCGGCAAGTCGACACTCATGAATGTGCTGTATGGCATGTTCCGGCCGACATCAGGACAGATTTTCATCAATGGAAAAGAGGTTACCATCGAGAATCCGGAGAAAGCGATTTCTCTTGGAATCGGCATGGTGCATCAGCATTTCATGCTGGTGCAGCCTTTTACAGTTACAGAGAATATCGTACTCGGTGCGGAGCCGATGAAGGGGATCACAGTAGATCTTAAGACCGCACGTGAAAAGATTCTCGAACTTTCGGAGAAATATAGTCTGAAGGTTGATCCGGATGCGAAGATCGAGGATATCTCGGTCGGCATGCAGCAACGTGTCGAGATTTTAAAGGTATTGTATCGAGGTGCGGATATTCTCATTCTTGATGAGCCGACGGCTTCGCTGACACCGCAGGAGATCGATGAGCTCATGGTCATCATCGAAAATCTGACAGCGGCTGGAAAGTCGATCATACTCATCACACATAAGCTGAAGGAAATCAAGGCTTCCTCAAATTATTGCACGATTATCCGTCGTGGCAAATATATCAATACCGTGAAGGTTTCGGATGTTTCCGAGGATGACCTCGCGGCGATGATGGTCGGCCGTCATGTCGCTTTTTCTGTTGAAAAGAAGGAACAGGAGCCGGGTGATACTGTGCTCGAAGTGAAGGATCTCCATGCGGTAGATTATCGTGGCGCTGAAATCCTAAAGGGACTAAATCTTTCTGTCCGAGCAGGTGAAATCGTCGGGCTCGCCGGCATTGACGGAAACGGACAGTCACAGCTCGTCGAGATCCTCACGGGTCTTTCTAAGGCAACAAGCGGTGAAGTGCTTCTTCACGGCGAAAATCTCGTCAACAAAACACCGAAGGAAATGTTTGACAAGGGCATCTCGTCGATTCCTGAGGACCGGCAGAAGCATGGCCTCGTGATGGATTTCTCGGTTTCCGAGAATCTGGTGCTGCAGAACTTTGCGAAGGAGCCTTTCGCAAAAAGCGGTATCCTCAATAAAAAAGCAATACATGACCATGCGACACAGCTTATCGGCGATTTCGATATCCGTCCGGTCGGCTGTGAAGACAGACTCGGTAAGGAGCTTTCCGGCGGTAATCAGCAGAAGGTCATCATTGCAAGAGAGGTTACTAACGATAAGGATCTTCTCATCGCGTTTAACCCGACAAGAGGTCTTGATGTCGGCGCGATCGAGTTTGTGCATAAGTATCTTGTGGCACAGCGGAACAAGGGAAGAGCAATCCTGCTGGTTTCCTTTGAGCTGGATGAGATCATGGGACTTTCCGACCGGATCGAGGTTATTTTTGATGGCCGGATCAACGGCTCGATGAAGGGCTCGGAGGCTGATGAATACAAGCTTGGACTCATGATGGCAGGAGGTAAGGCAGAATGAAAAAGAAACTTTTAGACGGGTCTTTCCTGTATGTGATCATATCCATCGTGATCGGCTTTATCATCGGTGCGCTCCTTCTTCTCGTGATTGGCGTAAACCCTGGTGTTGCGTATGCAAAGCTGTTTAGTGGCGTGTTCAGTAAGCCGAAGTTTATTACCTATAGTATCGTCTACGCGGCACCGCTGATTTTTACAGGTCTTTCCGTAGCCTTTTCCTTCCGGACCGGTATCTTCAATATCGGTGCCGAGGGCCAGTATGTCGTCGGCTCGCTGGCGGCAGCGGTCATCGGTATCCTTATCCCGATGCCGAAGGGCATTCATGCCATCGTATGTATCCTGGCAGCGGCAGCGGCCGGTGCACTTTGGGGCTTCCTCGTCGGACTTATGAAGGTAAAGAAGGGCATCAATGAGGTGCTTTCTTATATCATGCTGAACTGGATTGCGTTTTATCTTTCGAATTTTGTCGTCAACATCAAGGCGATTCACACGGACCAGGGTGCTGAGGCTACAAAGAACATTCAGGAAACAGCCTCGATCAAGATGCCCAGTGCGATGGCGAAGCTGACAGGCTGCACCGATGTACACTGGGGCATCGTCCTTGCAGTGCTTGCGGCGATTCTCATGTGGTTCATCATGACGAAGACGACGTTTGGCTATCAGCTTCGTGCGGTCGGCTTCTCACGAACAGCCGCAGAATATGCCGGCATCAGCTCAAACAAAATCTTCCTCACCAGTATGTCAATTTCCGGTGTTCTTGCAGGACTTGGCGGCGCGGTACAGCTTCTCGGTATGAGTGAGAGAATCCCGCAGTTTGCATCCCAGGAGCAGTATGGCTTCCAGGGCATCACAGTTGCCCTCATCGGATCCACGAACCCGCTCGGCTGTATCGCTTCCGGTCTTTTCTATGGTGCCATGAAGTACGGCGGAAACAAGCTCACAGTTGTCAATGTGCCGACTGAGGTTGTCAACATCATCATGGGTACGATCATTATCTTTATTGCGATTTCTCCTGTCTTTAAGGAAATCCTGCAGAAGGCAGTGGCAAAGAAAGAGGGAGGTAAGGACTAATGTTTATTACATATCTCGGACTTCTGATCAATGCGATCCTTGTATCCACACCGCCGCTTCTTCTTGCGGGACTCGGCTCCTGCTTCTCTGAGCGTTCCGGCGTTGTCAATATCGGTATCGAAGGTATGATGACACTTGGTGCCTTTACCGGTGCCGCGGTAGCTTATTTCACCGGCAATGGCTGGCTTGGCTTTCTCTGTGGCGGCTTAGCAGGTATGCTGCTTGGCCTCATTCATGCGGTGGTCTGCATCAGCCTTCATGCGGATCAGACGATAGCAGGTACTGCCATCAACTTCATCGGACCGGGCTTCGCTGTTTTCCTCTGCAAGGCAATCTTTGAGAATTCTTCGGATTCACCGGCACTTGATACGACAGCCAAGCTTCCGAAGATGTTTAACGGTATGTTCCCGGCAGGCTCCTTTGGTTACAATGTGATCTCCACGTACTCGGTCGCATACCTTTCCTTCCTTCTTGCACTTGTCTGCTGGTTTATATTCTTTAAGACCCGCTACGGCATGCGGCTCCGCGCAGCCGGTGAGCATCCGGAGGCTTGTGAGACGCTTGGCATCAATGTTTACCACGTGCGCTATATCGCGGTGCTGATCTCAGGCTTCCTGTCCGGACTTGGCGGTGCGTTCGTTACACTCACGACGGTATCGCAGTTCAGACCGTCCGTCATCGTCGGCCAGGGCTTCATCGCGATCGCAGCCGTCATCTTCGGTAAATTTACACCGCAGGGCACCTTCGCTGGCTGCCTCATCTTCGGACTCTGTAACGGCATCCGTTCACTTATCAGTGTTTCGAATTCGTCCATCAGCCCGAACCTTCTCTCGATGATCCCGTACCTCGTGACCATCGCGACACTCATCTTCTTCGTCGGCGCAGGCCACGTACCAGCCGCCAACGGCAAGATCTTCGTTCGCTCGAAGTGATAAAAATATAAAAAGAACCGCGCAGCTGCGCGGTTCTTTTTTACGTGAAAAAATTAGTTATCGGAAGCGTCATCCTCAGACAGCGTGAAGGTGAAGCGCTTCTTGATATCCTGATCAGAAGCGAGATATTCATCGTAGGTCGTCATCTTATCAATTAATTTTCCGTCGATGACTTCGAAGATGCGGTTTGCAGTGGTTTCTACGACCTGATGGTCACGGGAAGCGAAGATGATGACGCCCGGGAACTGGATGAGGCCGTCGTTCAGAGCGGAGATCGATTCCATGTCGAGATGGTCGGTCGGCTCGTCGAGGATGATGACGTTGGAGCCGGAAATCATCATCTTACTCAGCATGCAGCGTACTCTTTCACCACCGGAGAGAACATTCACCTTCTTCATACCGTCATCGCCCTTAAAGAGCATACGGCCGAGGTAGCCACGGACAAACTGGGTGTCCTTATCGGGGCTGTACTGGGTGAGCCACTCGACGATGGTGTCCTCGGACTGGAATTCACGGGTGTTATCCTTCGGGAAATAGGAGTGGGTGGTCGTGAGTCCCCACTTGTAATCGCCGCTGTCCGGTTCCAGCTCGCCGGTGATGATCTGCATGAGGGTTGTCTTTGCTAGCTCATTCGGGCCGACGAGTGCGATTTTATCGGTACGGTTGACCGTAAAGGAGATATCATCAAGGACCTTTACACCATTGATGGTCTTTGTCAGGTTATGGACCTCAAGGACTTCATTTCCAATCTCACGGTTCGGTGTGAAGCGGATGTATGGGTATTGACGGGAGGATGGCTTGATGTCATCAAGCTCGATCTTCTCGAGTGCACGCTTCCGGGAGGTCGCCTGCTTGGATTTGGAGGCATTGGCGGAGAAACGTTGGATAAATTCCTGGAGCTCCTTGATTTTTTCTTCCTTCTTACGGTTGGCTTCCTTCTGCTGCTTCACGATGAGCTGGGAGGATTCGAACCAGAAATCGTAGTTGCCGGCGAAAAGGGTAATCTTCCCGTAGTCGATGTCCGCAATGTTTGTGCAGACCTTGTTCAGGAAATACCGGTCATGGGATACGACGATGACGGTGTTTTCGAAGCTGATGAGGAAGTCCTCAAGCCACTCGATGGAGCTTAGATCCAGATGGTTTGTCGGCTCATCGAGAAGCAGAATATCCGGATTTCCGAAGAGTGCCTTTGCAAGAAGGACCTTGACCTTTTCGGAGCCCTTGAGCTCGGACATGAGCTTCGTGTGGAGCTCTGTCTCGATGCCGAGGCCATTTAGGAGGGTTTCTGCGTCGGCTTCTGCATTCCAGCCATCCATCGCGGCAAACTCCGCTTCAAGGTCTGCAGCACGAAGTCCGTCTTCATCGGTAAAATCCGCCTTCTGATAAATGGCATCTTTTTCCTTCATGATTTCATACAGACGCTTGTTGCCCATGATGACGGTATCAAGCACAGTGTAGCTGTCGTACTTAAACTGATCCTGCTCAAGTACGGAGAGACGCTGGCCGGGGGTCATCGTCACTTCACCGCTTGTCGGCTCAAGTGCACCGGAAAGAATCTTAAGAAATGTAGACTTGCCGGCGCCATTGGCACCGATCACGCCGTAGCAGTTTCCTTCTGTGAATTTAATGTTTACATCCTCGAAAAGGGCCTTTTTACCAACCCGGTAGGTGATGTTGCTCGCTGCGATCATAGCTGTCTCCTTTATAAAATATTATCCTTGATGAGATTCTCCAGAAGTTTCATTTCGTCCGTCACCCATTTATCCTTATGATAAAGGATCTGACGGTACATCGTCATTTCAAAATCCGATACATGAACCTCTTTCAGTGAACCTTCCTTCAGGTCTTTTTCGACAGCAAAGGCCGGAAGGAAGGAAATGCCATCGTTCTCTTTGATGAGCCGGATGATGACCTCAGTATCACCGGTTTCGAAGAAGGGCGTGATTTTCATGTGGTTTGCTGCGAGCTCCTGCTCCAGTGCATACCGATAGTTTGAATTCTGTTCCGTCAGGAAAAATGGAAGTGAAAGAAGATCACTGAGGTGCACGACCGGTTCCTTCGTGACGGACAGGTCAGGGCTTGCGACGAAGATGACGGGTTCAGGCTTTTCGAGAAGCTTGATCCAGTTCTGGTCATAGATCCGCCGGTCCAGAAGATAGATGACATCGACAAGATTATGCTCCAGCATCCCGACAAGCTCTTTCGGCGAGCCGGTTCTAACCTCGAGGGTTACCTCCGGGTGCTCCTCATAAAAGTAGCGGACGACCGGCGGCAGCTTAAAGGATAAAAGCGATTCAAGCGAACCGATGCGGAGTCTGTGCTCCTGCAGCTTCGGGTTGCCGAGCGCAGTATGGACATCCTCGACCTTCCTTAAGATGTCATTGGCATAGGTCAGAAATTCACGGCCGGGCGGCGTCAGCACGACATGGCGGCCAACCCGGTCAAAAAGACGGGTATTGAACTCCTGCTCGAGCTGGTGAATCTGAATCGTCACGGCGGCCTGGGTATAACCGAGGGACTCGGCAGCCTTCGAGAAGCTTTGCATCTCGACGATCTTTACGAATGAGTTTAACTGACGGATTTCCATCGATCCATGCGACCTCCTTTCGATATTCTATATCATTCCCAAATAGATATCAGGAAACGTGCGGAGCCGCTATCATAGAAAAGCGCTTGAAGCCTGGCGCCGCGCCGGAATCATTATAAAAGAACATGAGCTATGATACAAGGACAAACATAAAAAAAATTAATGGAAACGGTAAAACGATAAAACTTTCAAAATGTCTGTAACCCTAGTTTCAAGCGGCGGACAGGAATATATGCTATACTTCATTAGCAGGAAGGATCTATAAAGGCATGCCACCAGAAACAATGCACGGAAGCATACAAAGGCGGACCATGGTCTTTTTGGGTCATAAGCGAAATATCAGTATCATTAAGCAATATGGATTGAGAGGGATTGAAAACATGAAGCTTGTTATTGGAAACGATCACGCAGCAGTGGAGATGAAGCGGGAGATCAAGGAGTATCTTGAGAAGAAGGGGTACGAAATCATTGACGTCGGCACGAACAGCACGGAGAGCTTTCATTATCCGATCGCGGGCTACCGGGTCGCGAAGATGGTTGCTTCGCATGAGGCGGACGGCGGTATCGCAATCTGCGGCACCGGTGTAGGCATTAGCCTCGCATGCAATAAAGTTAAGGGAATCCGGGCGTGCTGCTGCTCCGAGCCGTATTCTGCGGAGATGTCGAAGCGTCATAACAATGCTAACATCATCTGCTTCGGCGCGCGGGTCATCGGCATCGAAACAGCGAAGCAGATCGTCGATGCATGGCTTAATGCGAAGTTTGAGGGCGGCCGGCATGAGACGCGGGTCAATATGATCATGGAGATCGAGGAGACGCAGAAGCTTCAAGCAGCAGATGAGACAAAATAGTAGCTTTTGAAGAGACGATGGCACAGAGCTTCAGCAGGAGAGAAAGCTTTTGGCCAGCTTTTATCGGCAACACCTTGACGGGATGCCGGACGAAGAAAAGCGTACACATGTCTTTGACTACTTGTTTAGACATGAGCGGATATACGGAAAAAGGGGAACAGAAATGGCAGGAACGCTGGTCAATGATGGAAAAGCAGTTTTAAAGAAGGGCGAGGGTCGGACGATTAAGGCCGGCGGCGCCTGGATCTATGATAATGAGATCGCGGAAACCTCCGGCGACACAGCGGATGGCAATATCATCCGCGTTGAGGATTTCGACGGCTTTTTCATGGGCTACGGCTTCATCAACAGCCATTCGAAGATCCGGATCCGGATGCTCAGCCGCTATCGGAAGGAGCCGATTGACGAGCAGTTTCTCTATGACCGGGTGAAGGCTGCGTGGGAATATCGTAAAGCGGTCGTCGAGACGGACAGCTGTCGTGTCATATTTGGTGAGGCGGACTGGCTTCCGGGACTTGTCGTCGATAAATATGAGGATGTGCTGGTCGTCGAGTCGCTCGCACTTGGCATCGATAAGCTGAAGTATCTGCTGATTGACGATCTAAAAGATATACTTTTAAAGGATGGGATTAAAATTTCCGGTGTATATGAACGCTCGGATGCGCCGGTCCGGAAAAAGGAAGGCCTTGCGCCGTACAAGGGCTTCATCGGGCCGGAATTTGACACGAATGTTCTGATCCATGAGAATGGTGTCAGCTACATGGTCGATGTCGTAAACGGCCAGAAGACCGGCTTTTTCCTCGATCAGAAGAATAACCGGAAGGCCATCCAGCGGCTCTGCAAGGGTAAGAGAGTGCTCGATTGCTTTACGCATATGGGAACCTTCGCGCTGAACGCCGGCATCGCAGGGGCTTCGGACGTGACAGGACTCGATATTTCGGAGCTTGCAATCGAGGAGGCGCGTGCTAATGCGCTAAGAAACGGCTTATCGGAGCGTGTCCACTTCCGGGTAGCGGATGTGCTGGATGAGCTTCCGAAGCTGCTTTCACAGGGTGAGCAGTATGATGTCGTCATTCTCGATCCACCGGCCTTTACGAAATCGAGAGAGGCGACGAAGGCTGCCATCCGCGGCTATCGCGAGATCAACATGAAGGGGCTAAAGCTCGTGAAGGACGGTGGCTTCCTTGCGACCTGCTCATGTTCACACTTCATGACGCCGGAGCTTTTCACGAAGACGATCGATGAAGCGGCAAAATCGGTACATAGACGGCTTCGTCAGGTGGAATATCGGACGCAGTGCGCGGATCACCCGATTCTCTGGTCCGGTGATGAGAATTCGTATTATCTTAAATTCTATATTTTCCAGGTTACCATCGATAAGTGATGGAACGGTGTTTATCATAAATTAAATTTATGATAGAATAGCTTTAATTATGGATAAATCTTCTGTTTCCATAGAGATAAAAGAGACTTCATCTAAAGATTCTGCTTCCCGATGAGGGAAAAGGGGAAAATTTGAAAAAATTCATTTCGTGGAATGTAAACGGTCTTAGGGCCGCGGTGAAAAACGGCTTTCCGGAGGCGTTTCAGAAGCTCAATGCTGACATCTTCTGTCTGCAGGAGACGAAGCTTCAGGAGGGGCAGATTGACATATCTCTTCCGGGCTATCATCAGTACTGGAACTATGCGGAAAAGAAGGGGTATTCCGGTACAGCGCTTTTCACGAAGGAGGAGCCCCTTTCTGTTACATACGGGATGGGTATTCCGGAGCATGACCATGAAGGGCGTGTGATCACGGCAGAGTTTCCGGATTTTTATGTGCTGACCGTCTATGTGCCGAACTCGCAGGGCGAGTTAAAGCGCCTTCCGTACCGGATGGACTGGGAGGATGCATGGAGACAGTATATTCTTTCGCTCGAAGAAAAGAAGCCGGTCATCTATTGCGGCGATCTCAATGTCGCACATGAAGAGATCGATATCAAAAATCCATCCACGAATCATCACAATGCCGGCTTTACGGATGAAGAGCGAGCGAAGTTTTCACGGCTTCTTGCCTCCGGCTACATCGATTCTTTCCGATATCTTCATCCTGAGGATAGAGACCGCTATAGCTGGTGGTCCTACCGGATGAAGGCAAGAGAAAAGAATGTCGGGTGGAGAATCGACTATTTCGTGGTTTCAGAGAAGCTGAAGGATCATATCAAAGGGGCAGAGATTCACGACGAGATTTACGGGTCGGATCATTGTCCGGTCGAACTGGATATAGACTGATCAATCGGGACAGAAGGACGGGGAGGCGGCAATGTTTGGATTAAAAAAAGAGGACGGGCAGTATGTGTTCCGCGCGGCAGTACATACGGATCAGCTGTTTCTGAATCTTTATCTTGGAAACAGGCGGATCCGTCAGATTCCCTTTGATATTAATGAGCGGATCGGCGATGTCTGGATCCTTCGGACGAGAGAGGATCTTTCGCTGTATTCTTACTGCTACGAGGCGGACGGTGTGCTCTTTTCCGATCCGAACGGCACTGTTTTCTCCGGACGGAAGCGGTTCGGAAATCTTCGGGACGGGCTAAAGATCCTGAAGACACCGATCGGTGAAGCCGTGGAGATCCCGGAAGCCTCCGAAGAGTGGTGCAAGGACAGGCCGCTCGATATTCCCTATCATCAAAGCATCATTTACCGGCTGCATGTGCGTGGCTTCACACAGCATCCATCCTCCGGCGTACCGGGGGAAGAACGCGGCACGTTCGCCGGTGTGATCGAAAAAATCCCATATCTTGTTTCGCTTGGCGTCACAACGGTAGAGCTGATGCCGGTGTATGAATTTAATGAGGTCATGCTGCCGAATTTCGGACCGGATGGCCGCCCGAAGGAGGCATTGCGCCCGACCGGTAATATCAATTACTGGGGCTTTACGGATGATGCCCTGCAGATGGCGCCGAAGTCGTCCTATACCTCGGATCATAAAAATCCCCGGGCAGAATTCCGCCGCATGATTCTGGAGCTTCACCGGCACGGGCTTGAAGCGGTGATCGATCTTTATTTTACCGGGAAAAATACGCCGGATCATATCACGACCGTCATGCGGTACTGGCGGATGCATTATCATGTGGACGGGGTGCATGTGATCGGGGAGGCGCCGCTCGAGGTGATCGCGCGGGATCCGTATCTTTCGCGGTTTAAGATCTGGGCGGACAGTTGGGACGGCTATCATGAGGAAAATAGCGGCAGGAACCCGTCCTTTTATGTGAAGCCGCATAAATACCTCGCGGATTACAATATCGGTTTTCAAAATGACATGCGAAGGATCTTGAAGGGCGATGAAGCTATGATCGGAACGCTCATGAGCCGCGTCCGGGATAACCGGTATGACCGCGGCGAGATTCATTTCATGGCGAATCTGAATGGCTTCAGTCTCATGGACATGCTTTCCTATGACAGGAAGCATAATGATGACAACCATGAGAACAATCACGACGGCACCGACGAGAATTACTCCTGGAATTGCGGCGATGAGGGACATACACGGCGGAAGTCGGTGCGGCTTCTCCGAAAAAAGATGTGGCGGAATGCCTGCCTCCTTCTCATGCTGTCGCAGGGGACGCCGCTTCTCTATATGGGGGATGAGTTCGGAGCAACCAGGCGGGGCAATAATAACGCCTACTGCGAGGATAGTGCGCTTAACTGGTTAAACTGGCGGCTCATCGAGAAAAATGAAGCGCTTTATCAGTTTATGAAGGAGGCTATCGCGTTTCGCAAGGCACATCCTGTGTTTTCACAGAAGGATCCGCTGAAGAGTCTTGATTATCGTTCGCTCGGCATCCCGGATATCAGCTTTCACGGAGAAAATGCCTGGCGGCCGGATATGGAGAACTTCCGGCGGCAGCTCGGCGTCATGTATGCCGGCGGCTATGCGGACGATGAGACCTTCCTCGTACTCTATAATTTCCACTGGGAAACATATGAATTCCGGCTGCCGCACCCGCCGGTTGGGTATACCTGGGTCGCACGCTTTGACACGGCGGACGAAGAACACGATGGTATCCTCCGTGAAGAGGCGGAAAATCGCATCATCGATGAACGGACAAACGTAGAGCCGCGCAGCATCAAGGTGGTCGAGGCTGTCCGGGATAAAAGCTATAAGCCGAAGAAGAAAAGGAAGGGGAAGCTTGAGAGACAAAAGGATACTCCGAAGAAACAGATGGATTCTTTTAAAAAAGCAGAACCCATGAAGCAGGTAGTATTTGCTGAGCAAAAGGATGGCCGCGAAGCAAAGAATATAAAATACGAAGGGTTAGGTATCAGAGCGGAGGACAGCTATGACAGAAGCGTTGTATGATCGCATGAACTGGGCAGATATCGAGGAGATCACGTATGCGGAGGCATCGCATCCGAAGAGAATTCTCGGACCGCATAAAATGGAGGACGGATGGCTCATACAGGCCTATGTGCCGACAGCCGTCGAAATGTTTATCCTCATCGGGAAAAAGACGATTCCGATGGAGCTTGCGGACGAAAGCGGCTTCTTTGCCGGCTTTCTGCCCTTCCGCATAGCCGGTAAGGGAACCCCTGATTACCGTTACCATATCACCTTTGACGACGGCTCCACCGAGGAGCTGGGCGATCCCTATGCCTTTCCGTCCTTCTATACCGATGAGGATATCCGGAAATATCAGGCCGGGATCTTTTATGATGTCTACGACAAGATGGGTGCACATCCGGATACCATCGATGGCGTGTCCGGTGTCCGCTTCTCCGTCTGGGCGCCGAATGCCGAGCGTGTCTCTGTCGTCGGTGATTTCAATCTCTGGGATGGCCGCCGTCATATGATGGAGCGGCATGGCGATGACGGCATCTTCGAGCTGTTCATCCCGGGACTTCCGGCTGGTACACTCTATAAATACGAAATCAAATGCAGACATATTCCGCCATTTCTAAAGATTGATCCCTACGGACAGGCCTTCCAGCTCCGTCCGGACAATGCTAACATCGTCGCGGATCTCCGGCAGTTTACGTGGACGGATGATCAGTGGGAGGCGAAGAAGAAGGAGCGGAAGGCCTCCGGCATCAAGGAGCAGCCGGTTTCCATCTATGAGGTTGACCTCGGCTCGATTCTCCGGAAGCAGCCGGTCATCAATGAGGATGGGACGGTAGAAAACGGTTCTGAGTTTTATAACTACCGGGAGCTCGCTGAAAAGCTTGCTGATTATGTGAAGCGGGAGGGCTATACGCATGTCGAGCTCATGCCGGTCATGGAGCATCCGCTTGATGAATCCTGGGGCTACCAGGTTTCCGGCTACTACGCACCGACCAGCCGTTTCGGCACCCCGGCTGATTTTCAGTATTTCATGAACTATATGCATGCGTCCGGCATCGGCGTGATTCTCGACTGGGTACCGGCGCATTTCCCGAAGGATGACTGGGGACTCGCCGGCTTCGACGGCACACTCCTCTATGAAAATCCGGATCCGAAATTTGCGACACATCCGCACTGGGGTACGGCGCTTTTCAACTATCGGCGGCATGAGGTTTCGAATTTCCTCATTTCCAGTGCGATGTTCTGGGCAAGGGTTTATCATGCAGATGGTATCCGGATGGACGCAGTCGCTGCGATGCTCTACCTGGACTATGGCCGCGAGGGCCAGGACAGCCCGCGAAACATGTATGGCGGCAATGAAAACCTCGATGCCGTCGAGTTCCTGAAGCACTTGAACACTGAGATGCGGAAGCAGTATCCGGGCGTTCTCCTCATCGCCGAGGAGTCGACTGCATGGCCGAATGTGACCGCTGCGGCCGAGGACAATGGGCTCGGTTTCGACCTTAAGTGGAACATGGGCTGGATGAACGATTTCCTGAAATATATGGAGATCGATCCCTTCTTCCGGAAGGGCAGCTACCAGGAGCTCACCTTCTCGATGCTCTATAACTATTCCGAGGATTTCCTACTCTGTTTCTCCCATGACGAGGTCGTGCATGGTAAGCGCTCCATGCTTGCGAAGATGCCGGGCGAGACCTTCGAGGAAAAGGCAGAAAATCTCCGGGCTGCCTACGGCTATCTCTACAGCTTCCCGGGAAAAAAGCTCCTCTTCATGGGGCAGGACTTCGGACAGTATGATGAGTGGTCCGAAAAGCAGGAAATCGAATGGAACCTTCTCGAATACCCGGTACATAAGGGCATCCAGGACTATGTAAAGGATCTTAATGCACTCTACCGGTCGACGCCGGCGCTCTATAAATTTGATTATTATCCGGACGGCTTCGAGTGGATCAACTGCAGCTATAGTACACTGTCACTTCTCCTTTATCTCCGGAAGACAGAAAAGCCGGAGGAAACGATTCTCGTTGCGGCAAACTTTGATAACATGGCGCATGAGAAGTTCCGTGTTGGTGTGCCCTTCATGTGTACGGCGAAGCCGATCCTCTGCTCCTCCGATCAGAAATACGGAAGCAATGCCTCCCTTCGGAAGACGACGCGGAAGGCAAAGAAGCAGAAGTGGGACGAGCGGGCGTATGCTGTAGACATTGATATCCCGCCGATGTCCGTCACCTACTATCAGCTGACGCCGTGTGAAGAGCCGGTGGAAAAGCCGAAGAAACAGACGAACGTAAAGGAAGCAAAGCCAGCAGCTGCAAAAAAGACAGATATCAAGAAAAAACCAGCTGCACCGAAAAGGGAAGCTCCAAAGACAGTCAAAGCAGAGCCCAAGAAGTCTGTAAGGGCAAAATCGAAGACAGAAACGAAGCCAAAGAAAACAGAGAAGAAAACTGCAGAGAAGCCAGTAGTCACAGAGAATCTGGCCCAAAAGGCAACAGAGGTAACAGCTGCGGCGAAAAAGACTGTGACGAAGAAGGCCGCTGAGGTGACGACGGAAGCGAAAAGAGTAGTAACAAAAAAAGCTGCTGATGTGACAAGGGCAGCGAAGAAGGCTGCCGAGGTATCTGAAACAGCGAAGAAAACTGTAACGAAAAAAGCGACAGATATGACGACTGCAGCGAAAAAGACTGTGGCGAAGAAAGCGAAGGAAAAGAAGTAAATGAAGAAAGCAGGAATATTACTGCCGGTGTTCTCTCTGCCGGGAAAATATGGCATCGGAACACTCGGACAGAACGCGATTGATTTTATCGATCTTCTCTGTGATACCGGAAATTCAATCTGGCAGATTCTTCCGATGGGACCGACCGGCTTCGGCGATTCTCCATACCAGTCCTTCAGCGCGTTCGCTGGGAATCCGTATTTCATTGATCTAGAGACACTGGTTTCAGACGGACTCCTTGATGAAAAGGATCTTGCAGCGATTGATTTCGGCAAGGATCCGAAGCATGTAGACTACGGAAAGCAGTACACCGGAAAAAAGGAAGCCCTGCTTCTCGCCTATAAAGCCTACAAGAAGGAGAATGACCCGTCTTCACTTCTTCCAGCGCTTGAACCGGAGATCCGGGAATACTGTGTCTATATGGCCGTCAAGGATAGTGAAGACGGCGCAAATTGGCGGGACTGGCCGGATAAGCTTCGGGATCATGACGAGAACGCCATCCGTGATTTTTCAGACAAGCATGCGGACGAAATCGGCTTTTATGCCTTCGTACAGACACTGTTTAAGGAGCAGTGGGATAAAATCCACAGCTACGCAACAGCGCGCGGCATCGAGATTCTCGGCGATATCCCGATTTACTGCGCGATCGATTCCTCGGACGTCTGGGCGCACCGGGCGCTTTTCAAGTTCGATACCAAGGGCTATCCCACAGAGGTAGCCGGTGTACCGCCGGATGCCTTTTCAACAACCGGACAGCTCTGGGGCAATCCGCTCTATGACTGGAAGGCGCATGAGAAGACAAGCTATGCCTGGTGGTGTCAGCGCATCACACACTGTCTCTCCATGTTTGATACCGTCCGTATCGACCATTTCCGCGGCTTCGAAAGCTATTATGCGCTTCCGTATGGCGAGGAAACCGCAGTAAATGGAAAATGGGAAAAGGGACCGGGTATCGCACTCTTTGATGCGCTCCGGAAATATACCGGGAGAGAACAGCTCCCGATCGTCGCGGAGGATCTCGGCGTCATCACAGATGAGGTCCGGAGGCTTATGGCGGATGCCGGCTTCCCGGGTATGAAAATCCTGCAGTTTGCGTTTGACGCGGGTCCCGGCAATGCTTATCTCCCGCACAGCTTCACGACGACAAACTGCATCTGCTACACCGGTACGCATGACAATGATACCCTCCGCCACTGGTTCGATACGATGCCGGACTGGCAGAGAAATTATATGTATCAGTATATGAGCCGCTCGGATAATGACCGGCGGTTTATGCCGGAGCTTCTCATCAAGCTTGCGATGGGGACGATCGCGGATACAGTCATCATCCCGGCGCAGGACTATCTTGATATCTCCGATGGACGGATCAATGCACCCGGCACGACCGGGTCAAACTGGACCTTCCGCCTGGAAGCAAATGCCTTCAGCCAGCACGAAAAGGAGGTTATGGCCTTTATCGTCGGGACCTTCGGTCGCTATCAGCAGGCGAAGCCGAAGCCTGAGCCAGAGCCTACCGAGGAAGAAGCCTCGGGTGAAGAGGAAACGACATCGACGGATCCTTCTGAAGCAGTGGAAAAGCCATCGGTGTCAGCATTAGAATAATATAAAAAAGACCTTCGCCCTATATGGTGAAGGTCTGATAGAAACAAACGGGAAAGGCTTCTGTTTAAGCCTGTGAGACGTTGAAGCTTGCGGGCATCTCGTTACCGGCGTTATCCTTGACATAGACGGTGAGAGAGTCGGTCGGCATCGCGAACATGATGGAGCCGGTCGCCTGGTCGATGTTTGTAGGCTTCAGATGATTTCCGTCGCTGTCAATCGCGTAGATGGAGCTGAAATCAACGCCGGACTGGTCGTCCGAAACGGTGAACTCGAGATAGCCGGTACCGAGATTTGCGCTATTTTCATCGATGACCGGTGCGGTTTCATCGAGAAGATTGATCTGGACGTTTGTGATCGCCGTCATACCGTTCATGGAAACAGCCTTCAGCTGGACGTTGCCGTTGCTCTCAACGGAAATAGAGTAGGTATTTCCATCCTTTTCAATCGGAACCTCATCACCGCCAAGCAGGGCTGTAACACTTTTCAGCGGAAGCAAAGACTTCACAGAAAAGGTAAAGCTTGCCGTATCATAATCCCTGGTATCCGGTTCTGCGGCTTCAATCGTCGGCTTCGCGACGACAAGCGCCAGGATGATACCATTTAGCACGATATAGGGCACGAGGAAGCCGAAAATAACGTGAAGAATCGTCTTCCCGCGCTGATTCCCGCGGCTGATGCGGCCATATTGATCATAGGTATAGCGTCTGTTGTATTCTCTATTCATAAAGGACCTTCCTGATTCCTGTAAATGTTTTGCATTTCAGATAGTATAACAAAATGCTCCTTGCGTTACAAGGGAGCGGTTTGGTATACTGAATTGAAAGTATATTTCATCATTAGATGGATCCTCCATTTATATAAAGTTTATAAAAAGAGTCTCTTTCTATTTTTAAATTCATAAGGATGGTATCAAATCATTCATTTTCTTTAAAATTTCCTATATTTATTCAGATATTGTAATCATCAGAACTTAAAAACAATCATGTTTTTTAATATGCATGATCCCCGGGAGGATGTATGGCAGAGGAAAAAGAAAAGGTAACAGAGGAAGCAGTAGAACAGGCTGCAAAGAAAACAACCACGAGAAAAAGAGCTGTGGCCAGGAAGACATCGGATACGGAGGCTTCAGCGGAGAAAAAAGCCTCAACTGTAAAGAAGGCTTCAGCGGAGAAAAAGGCTTCAGCCGCGAAGAAGGCTTCGACGGTCAAAAAGGCTTCGGTAGAGAAGAAGGCTTCCGAGGAAGCGGAGCTGAGCACTGATGCACCAGTGGCAGAGAAGCCAAAGCGGACTGTACGGAAAAGAAGTACCGCGAAGGCTACAGAGGCTGAAGCAGCGGTGGATACTGCGGCAGCAGGTGCTGGTGAAGTGATCGGGACAGAGACTGTGGAGAAGCCTGCAGAGCAGACCGCAGAAGAGAAGACTACGGAAAAAACCTCAGAAAAAACTTCGGAAAAGAAAACCGCGGCTTCAGGCAGAACAACCGGAAAAAAGAACAGCACAAAGACTACAACAGCCGGGAAGAGAACTGCGAAAAAGGGAAAAGCGGCTGAAGAGCAAACGGTAGAGAAGCCAGTGGCAATTAACAGCGAAGAAAAGGAAGCCGTAGAAGCTGCTGCAGTAGAACAAGTGTCCGCAGAAAAGCCTTCAGAAGAAAGCAAGCAGCACACAGAGCAGAAATCAAATGGCGGAAAGCAGAAGGGAAGGACCATTGTACTGCACCGTCATGGTGATCCACGCCATAAGGACAGTAAGGAAAAGGAAGCTTCGGGAAAGAATGAGCATACTGTCTCAAGGAAGAACCAGATCCATGATAAGGCTGAGCAGAAGACGCTAAAGGAAGAACAGAATATACCGCGGACAGAGCGGAGACTCGTAAAGGATGAAGCTGAGAATAGTGCGAAGTCTGCTGATGACGAACAGAAGACACTGCATGAAGAACCAAAGGCGCTGAACGAAGAACAGAAGGCGCCGCAGACAGAGCAGAAGCAGGAGCCAAAGCAGGAGGCACCGCTTCGGGCAGTGCATGGCATCCTCGAGGTAATGCCGGATGGCTTCGGCTTCGTCCGCTCTGATAATTTCCTGCCGGGTGATCATGATGTTTATGTCAATCCGTCCTTTATGAAGCGCTATGGACTTCGAACCGGTGACATGATCGATGGAAACTGTAAGGCGAAGCAGCCGAATGACCAGCAGCGCTATAGTGCACTGAATTTTATCGATACGGTGAATGGAAAGCCGCTCTCTGTGATCCAGTCCCGGCGCGGCTTCGAAAGCCTCACGCCGATTTTTCCGAATCAGCGGATCAGACTTGAGGTACCGGGAGAAAAAGCACCGACCGCACTCAGGATTCTCGATCTTCTCGCGCCGATCGGCAAGGGACAGAGAGGTATGATCGTTTCACCGCCGAAGGCCGGCAAGACGACACTCATCAAGCAGGTGGCAAAGGCCATCGTGAAAAATGAGCCATCCATGCATCTTCTTATCCTTCTCATCGATGAACGTCCGGAGGAGGTGACGGATATGAAGGAGGAGGTTGAGGGCGGCATGGTGCAGGTGATTTACTCAACCTTTGACGAAACACCGGAGCATCATAAGAAGGTGGCCGAGATGACCATCGAGCGGGCAAGACGGCTCGTCGAGACAGGAGAGGATGTGACGATTCTCCTTGATTCGATCACAAGACTTGCGCGCGCCTATAACCTCGTGGAGCCGACCTCCGGAAGAACACTGTCCGGCGGTCTTGATCCCGCAGCACTGCATATGCCGAAGCGCTTTTTCGGTGCGGCAAGAAATATGCGGGAGGGCGGATCTCTCACGATCCTTGCCACTGCGCTCATCGATACCGGCTCCCGGATGGATGATGTCATCTACGAGGAGTTCAAGGGAACTGGTAATATGGAGCTTGTTCTTGATCGGGAGCTCCAGGAAAGACGTATTTTCCCGGCTATCGATATTCTTCGTTCCGGGACAAGGCGGGATGATCTTCTGCTTACGGATATCGAGCAGAAGGCTGTTGATCTCATCCACAAGCGGACCTCTGACGAGAAGGCCGGCTCTGTCGAGGAGGTCATCACGCTGTTCGAGAGAACCGAAAACAACCAGGAGGTCTGCGAATTCCTGGTCAATGGAAAGCCCTTTGCAAGACCTGCTTCAAATCGTCTCGTCATCAAGGTAAATCCTAGAAATCAAGGTTGACATCCCTTGTTTCTATATGGTATCTTAGTTAAGCTTTACATTTCACTAAGCGGTTCGAAATAGCCGGAGTGCCGGAAATAAGAACCAGCGAGCTGATATGGTTGGAAACCATATAGAAAGAGGTAAAATCATGAGAGAAGGAATTCATCCTAAGTATTATCAGGCAACTGTTACCTGTAACTGTGGCAACACATTTGTAACAGGTTCTACGAAGCCGGAGATCCACGTCGAAGTTTGCTCCAAGTGCCATTCATTCTACACTGGTAAGTCAAAGGCTTCGAACACCAAGGGTCGTATCGATGCATTCAACAAGAAGTACGGTTTCTAATAAGGTATTTTGAGATGAAAAGAGAGCTGCCGCTTTGCGGCAGCTCTCTTTTCATTGAAAGTTTTCTATATTTTGTGTACACTTGTTTTCATGAATACGAAAAATAATAAAAAAGAAGAAAAAAAATATAAGCAGATTTATTCCGGGATCGGCGGGCAGGCTGTCATCGAGGGCATCATGATGAAAAACGGTACAGACTATGCCGTCGGTGTCCGGAAGCCGGATGGCACGATTGCTGTAGAGAAAAGCAAGTATATTTCGATGACCGATAGGTATCCTTTTCTGAAGATTCCCTTCATCCGCGGGATTTTTTCTTTTGCCGATTCGATGATTCTTGGGATGCGCGCCTTGAATCTTAGTGCCGAGTATTATGGTGAGGATGATACCGAGGAGAAGCCGGGAAAGCTCGAGAAGTGGTTTAGTGATAAGCTCGGTGAGAAGGCCGAGAGTATTCTCCAGGGCATCGTCATGGTGTTTTCTTTTGCAGCGGCGATCCTGCTTTTTGTGTTATTTCCCGCCTTTGTCGCAGGGCTTTTTAAGCCATGGATTCGTCGTGAAGCATGGATCGGGCTTATCGAAGGAATCTTCCGGGTGTTTCTGTTCGTGCTTTATATCAAGCTTGTTTCCAGGATGCCGGATATCCGGCGGACATTTGAATACCATGGGGCGGAGCATAAGTGCATCAACTGTGTCGAGCACGGACTGCCACTCACGGTCGACAATGTGCTAAGCTCTTCCAAGGAGCATAAGCGATGCGGCACCAGCTTCATCGTCTATGTCATGTTGATCTCGATTCTTCTTTTTATGGTGATCCGGACAGATACGATATGGCTTCGTTTTCTATCACGCATCATCCTGATTCCGGTCATCGCCGGTATTTCCTATGAGGTTCTGCGAATCGTCGGCATGCATGATAACCTACTTACGCATATTCTTTTCATTCCGGGCATGTGGATGCAGGGACTTACGACGAAGGAGCCCGATCGTGAGGAGGCTGAGGTAGCCATCCGTGCGGTCGAGGCTGTGTTTGACTGGCGGCAATTTCTCGAGAAGAATTTTCAAGCTCCATCGGAGAATATCGCATGACGATCCGTCAGCTTCTCATGGAAGCAGAGGAACGCTTCCGAAGAGCAGGGGTTCCGGACCCGCGCTATGATGCGCGGGCTCTTCTTATGTCTGCGTTTTCCATCGACAGTGCATATTTTCTTTTTTACGAAGGACAGGAGCTAAGGACCTTAATCCCTCGCGTATGCGCGGATGAGGCAGCATTAGAGCAATGCCTACAGCAGTTCACGGAATACTGTACACGGCGGGAAAAACGGGAGCCGCTCCAGCAGATACTTGGAAGTGTCGGCTTTTATGGCTATACATTTCGGGTTACGCGGGATGTGCTCTGTCCACGGCAGGATACAGAGACGCTGATCGATGCGGCAAAGGAGTACGAGGGGATTAATCATAAGGGGCGCGAGAATCACAGTGCAGGAGGACTTCTTGATCTCTGCACTGGCAGTGGCTGCATAGGGATCACCCTCGCGCTCGAATGTAATTTTCAGAAGGTTGTTTGTACAGACCTGTCTGAGAAGGCTCTTGCTATAGCCCGAGAGAATGCCGGGAAGCTTCTGCCGGCCGATAAGGAGATATGTTTTCTTCGCTCTGATCTATTTGAAGCGCTTTCGGATGAGGAGAAGTTTGATGTCATCGTATCGAATCCGCCGTACATCAGAAGTGAGGAAATCGAGGAGCTTGAGCCGGAGGTGAAGACCTATGAGCCACGGATGGCGCTCGATGGAAGAGAAGATGGCCTCTATTTTTACAGGCGGATTATAGAGAATGCGCCAAGATTTCTTGTGCCAGGTGGAAGCATTGTTTTGGAAATCGGCTTTGATCAGGGGGCAGCGGTTCGGGGACTCTTAGAGAACAGCAGGTTTAGTGAGATTAGAATCGTAAAGGATGCGGGCGGCCAGGACAGAGTCGCGGCAGCGCGTAAACCTATGGAGGAGCAGTAAAATGGATATGTTTGACCGGCTTAAGGATATCGAGAAGCAATATGAGGAGATCCAGCGGTCTATGGCAGAGCCGGATATTGTGAATGATACGGAGAAATATCTCCGGCTCCTGAAGGAACAGGGGGAGCTTGAGCCGGTGGTGAACTGCTATCGGAAATATCGGGCAGCTGTAGATGCTGAGAAGGAATCGCTCGAGCTTCTTGACAGCGAAAAGGATCCGGAGATGGCGGCGCTTGCGAAGGAGGAGCTTTCGACGGCGAAGGAGGATCAGGCGGCACTTACGAAGGAGCTTCAGATTCTGCTGCTTCCGAAGGATGAAAATGATGACAGAAATATCATCATGGAGATTCGTGGCGGGGCTGGCGGCGAGGAGGCTGCCCTTTTTGCCGGTGAGCTTTACCGGATGTATATGAGCTATGCGGAGCGGCGGGGTTATAAGACAGAGCTTATGTCTGTCAATGAGACCGGCCTCGGTGGTATGAAGGAGGTTGTGTTCGCCGTGAATGGCAAGGGCGCCTTTTCGCGGCTTAAATATGAAGCCGGTGTGCATCGTGTGCAGCGGGTACCGGTGACAGAGTCCGGCGGACGGATCCATACCTCGACGGCGACGGTTGCAGTGATGCCTGAGGCGGAGGATGTGGATGTCGAGATTAATCCTGCTGACGTAAAGATGGAAGTATTCCGTTCCTCCGGCGCCGGCGGACAGCATATCAATAAGACATCATCGGCAGTGCGGCTCATTCACATGCCGACGGGCCTGGTCGCAGAGTGTCAGGAGGAGCGCTCCCAGCTTCAGAACCGTGAAAAGGCGATGCGTCTTCTTCGTGCAAGACTCTATGAGATCGAATATACGAAGAAGCATGAGCAGGAGGCCTCGGAAAAGCGGTCGCAGGTTGGTACCGGCGATCGTTCCGAGAAGATACGGACCTATAATTTCCCGCAGGGGCGTGTGACAGATCACCGGATCGGACTCACGCTGTATTCCATCGATAAGGTCATGAACGGAGACCTCGATCTCGTGCTGGATCCGCTGATCTCGGCGGATCAGGCTGCGAAGCTCGCAGAGTTAAATAATGCGGTGGTTTGAAGGTGGAGGCGGTATGGCAGAACTGAATAGTCTCAAGGACAGATCCAGATCCCGGAAGGGAAGGCGGCATGTGCTTCCGCTCATCATCTGTTTACTGGCTCTTTGCCTCATCGGCGGGGCGGGGTTCTATTACTATGAAAAGAAATATGCGCCGAACAAGACACAGGCATCGCTAAAGGATTACTTCGGCGTGGAGGGCGATCAGGTCGCCATCTATGTGAATGATGAGAAAGCGAAGGAAAATGGCACAGAGGTCACCGCACAGTGCGTGAACGGTGGTGTGTTCCTTCCGTATGAATGGGTGATGTCCCGCTTTAACCGCCGGTTCTATTTTGATGATACGGAGGATGCGATTCTCTATACCCTTCCGACAGAGACGGTGAGCTATCCGGTCAGTGCGACGCTGCCGGACGGTGCGACGGCGTACCTGAAGCTAGGGAACGGTACCGAAAATCTATATCTTAATATAAAGCTCGTCGAACTCTATACGAAGCTCCGCTTCACAAGCTATGTCGAGTCAGACAATAAGCGCATCTTCATATGGGATGATTATAATGCTTACACCGAGGGCACGATCCAGAAGACGGAGGCGGTCCGGGTACGCGGCGGCATCAAATCGGAGGTGCTTACAACACTAGAGGCTGGCAGTAAGGTCCGGATCCTCGAGGCCATGGAGAACTGGAGCAAGGTCGAGACCGAGGACGGCTTTATCGGCTATGTTCGGAACAAGCGAATCGGCGATAAGAAAAACGTGACGCCGGAAAGCAGCTATACAGAGCCCGAATGGACGCATAAGCTGCTTCCGAACGGGGCAAAGGCAGTCGTCGGCTTCCATCAGGTCATGAAGGCGGATGCCAACCAGTATGTGGATAGCGTGATTGATCCGGCGGTTACGATGAATGTAATCGCACCGACCTGGTTCGTGATGAGCTCAAGCGACGGCGATGTGAGCTCGATCGCGGATCCCGCCTATGTCGAAAGGGCACATGCGAGAAACTGTCAGGTCTGGGCAACTGTAAATAACTTTGATATCACAGGTGTTGATTCGACGGTATTTTTAAGCAGTGAGGAAAAGCGGCAGGCACTGATTGAGCGACTTATCACGCTTGCAAAGGACGCAGGTCTCGACGGCTTAAACATCGATTTCGAAAGCATCCCGGAGAGCGCAGGGCGGAGCTATGTGCAGTTTATGCGGGAGCTTTCTGTCGCGACGAGAAAGGCCGGCATCATCCTATCCGCCGATACCTACGTGCCGTTTGATTTTAACAGCCATTATGATCTCGAAGAGCTCGGAAACTGCTGCGATTATGTGATCATGATGTGCTATGATGAGCATTATGCGGGCGGCTCCGAGGGCTCTGTTTCGTCCATCTCCTATGTGGAACGCGGCATCTCGGAGGGAACGAAGGTGATGGATGCAGGGCGTCTCATCATCGCAGTGCCCTTCTATACACGCGTCTGGATCACGGCGAAGGATGGCTCGACTTCCTCACAGGCGCTTAGTCTCACGGATGCACTTGACTGGGCTGAACGGAAGAAGGTGAAGCTCACCTGGGATGACACGCTCGGACAGCATTATGGTGAGATCCAGGACGGCGATGAACTAAAGAAGGTCTGGATGGAGGACAGCGATTCTCTCAAGCTTAAGCTTGAAAAGATCCGGCTCTCTGATGTCGGCGGTGTCGCTGCGTGGAAGCTCGGCCAGGCAGGCACTGATATCTGGCAGATTTTAGATCTCAACAATGCCTACTCCGGTAATTCTTAAAAGGAGGAAATTGGAAAATGGAAACAATCGTGAAGGGAATGGATGGCATCGAGGAGGCTGCGACGATCATACAGCGTGGCGGCCTCGTGGCATTTCCGACAGAGACGGTGTATGGTCTCGGCGGCAATGCCCTCGACCCGGATGCCTCGAGAAAAATCTACGCGGCGAAGGGAAGACCCTCCGATAATCCGCTGATCGTCCATGTCTCCTGTATCGAAGAGGTCGAGCCGCTGGTGTCGGCATTTCCAAAAGAGGCGCGGCTTCTTATGGAGACCTTCTGGCCGGGACCGCTTACGATCATCCTGCCGAAGGCGGAAATCGTACCGCATGAAACGACGGGCGGGCTTGATACGGTCGCGCTCCGGTGTCCGGAGAACCGTCTCACACTCCGGTTTATCAAGGCTTCCGGCGTCCCGATCGCAGGACCGAGTGCAAACACCTCCGGTAAGCCGAGCCCGACCGAGGCCGAGCATGTGCTGCATGACCTTTCCGGAAAAATCGATATGATCCTCGATGACGGACCTGTAGGCATTGGCGTCGAATCGACGATCATCGATCTGTCAGGCGATACGCCGACGCTCTTAAGACCTGGCGCTGTGACGCTCGAGGAGCTGTCGGAGACACTTGGAAGAGAGGTCGTCGTGGATCCGGCCATCATCGCCGGCGGTGTGTCCGAAGGTGTGCATCCGAAGGCTCCCGGCATGAAATACCGGCATTATGCGCCGAATGCGAAGATGGCGCTTGTGACGACGAAGCTTCTTAAGGACAAGGATTATGTGGTGACGGAGGAGGAACGGCGGATTGCCGATGAAAAGGTCGCCGCATGCATCCGGACGATGGTTGAAGAGGACATCGCGAAGGGACTTCGTGTCGGTGTGATCTGCTGCGCAGAGACAGTAGCCCGCTATCAGGCGAAGGTGCACGGAAGTGATGTCGATATCCGTGTGATCGGCTCACGGCAGAAGCCGCTTTCGATGACGCATGAGCTGTTCCGGATTCTCCGGGAGTTTGACATGGATGGCGTTGATCAGATCTATGCTGAGAGCTATAGCGACAGAGGGGTAGGGTTTGCACTCATGAACCGAATGCGGAAGGCTGCCGGCATGACGGAGCTTCTCGCTGACTGAGTTATGGTAGCATGAGGGCATGTTCGCAGTCGGCCCTTTATGGTGGCATGAGGACATGCTTGCAGTCGGCTTTGCGTCCAGCGGCACGGGACATGCTAATCTTAAAGGGACATATTGAACTAAATTGATGTGAGGACAGACGAAAAGCCTGTGGCAGAGAAATATCAGAAGGGAGTCGAAATGGAAAGCGGGAAGAGAAAAGATTATATCACCTGGGACGAATATTTCATGGGCGTGGCGGAGATGTCCGCCCTTCGCTCGAAGGATCCGAATACACAGGTCGGCGCCTGCATCGTGAGCCCGGAGAACAAGATTCTTTCGATGGGCTACAATGGCTTCCCGCACGGCTGCTCGGATGATGACTTTCCGTGGACGAAGATTCACGCGACGGATGACCCGTTCAACGCAAAATATTATTACTCCACCCATGCCGAGCTGAACGCAATCCTTAATTATCGCGGCGGCTCGCTTGAGGGCTGCAAGATGTATGTGACGCTTTTCCCGTGCAATGAATGCGCGAAGGCGCTGATCCAGTCCGGCATCCGGACACTTGTCTTCAAGGACGACAAGTATCACGACACGGATGCAACGAGAGCATCCCGCCGGATGCTTGATGCCGCCGGTGTCCGCTACTATCAGTATCAGCCGTCCGGCAGGCAGGTGACGCTCGAGCTCTAATCGCACAATGCTTACATTCTGCGGTTGACCTCCATGGATTGACTCAATATTTTGTAAAACAGGAGGCAGGATATGTTTATTAAGGGCGAGACGGATGAGAAAAGGGAAGCAAGAGTCCGGGAGATCATGAAGCGGCTGGATGCGCACTATGGGAGTGAACCGCCGATCTTTCTTCATAGTGAAAATGCATGGCAGCTTCTTTTTGCGACGATCTTAAGCGCCCAGTGTACCGATGCGCGGGTCAATATGGTGACGGAGAAGCTTTGGAAAAAGTATAAGAAGCTTGAGGATTTCCGGGATGTGCCGCTCGAAGAGCTTGAGGAGGATATTAAGTCGACCGGCTTTTACCATAATAAAGCGAAGAATATCAAAGCCTGTGCGACGGACCTTTTAGATCGGTTCGATGGCATCGTGCCGGATACGATCGAGGAGCTGACCTCTTTACCGGGAGTCGGCCGGAAAACCGGCAATCTGATTCTCGGAAACATCTATCATAAGCCATCCATCGTCGTCGATACCCATGTAAAGAGAATTTCGAACCGGCTTGGCCTTGCCGAATCAAATGATCCTACAAAGACAGAGTTTCAACTGATGGAGACACTTCCTAAAGAATACTGGATTCGTTGGAATACACATATTATTTCACTTGGCCGGACGATTTGCATGTCAGCGAGGCCGCAGTGCGACAGCTGCTATCTCAAGGATCTGTGTCCGTCCTGCAATGATAAGGAGCGCCTTACCAGTACCAGAGCTAAGGTGACGAAGGGAAAGAAATCGATACATAAAGCTGAAGAGAAAAACGTGCTTCGGCTAAAGAAGGATTAGATGATGTCAGAATGTGAAATGTGTTCGAATTACGTCTATGATGATGAGACGGATGAATGGGACTGCAGTGCGGATATCGATGAGGATGACATGGCCCACATGTGGGGCAGCCGAAGGAGGGCCTGTCCGTACTGGCACTCGAATGATGAATATCGGATGGTACAGCACCAGTCCATCGGCCATCTGCCTGGCTTCGACGACAGCGGGCATTTTACCGATGAGAAGGATGAGCTTTCGGATGGTGAGGTGTGAGGCCAGACGGATTTGACTTTATATCCTGACTATACTTCAAGAGAATGTATGTGGGCAGCAGGAGCTGTATGAGACAAAATGTTGAGACTGAAAAAGAAAAAAATCATATAGGGCTGTTGCTTTTAATTACGGCGGCTTGCCTCATCTTGACGGGTTGCGGTCTGCTGGCTCGACATGCGGATCGCACGATGGGTGAAGTGGTTGGTGAGACTACTACTGCGGCAGAGACAACAGCCGCGGAAATCACAATTCCGGATGGCATCACCAGCACGGAGCCGTACAGTGCTTCTACAGATGAAGCCGGGCCCGGAGGTGTCGATGGACCGGCACCGGAGACTGAGGAGGATGCTGATAGCGAAAATGAAAAAGGTCCCGGCGAGGACTATTCACTCGAGGAAATCCTCGGGCAGCTGTCGCGGAATATCTCCGAGGAAATCCTTCACTATAGCTATGATGATTATGACGGTGACGGCCATAAGGAGGTCATCGCACTTTCCTATGACGGCGAAAATCTCCGCTTCTATCAGGGAAATGGCTATAAAACAGAGAGCTTCTATGACTATGCCGTCGAAGGACGCCATCCTGAGAAGGTCCGCTTCGTCGATATCACCAATAGGGCAGGAAAGGACCTCGCGGTCAATGTCTACTGGACGAGAGACGGGATCACCGATGTCACCGGACTCATCTTCCACAGCTATACCCATCTCCCGGCGATTGTCTTCGTCGGCGATCATTATAAGTTTAACCTCTCAAAGGAGGCTTGGATCGGCTACGAATTCGAAAATCCCGTCGAGCTCTCCGACGGCACCTGGAACTACATGTACGCCTACGGTCATCTGCAGTTCGAGAACAACACATACGTGAATTACATAAACTAAACAGCGGACAGAGCTATCGGAAAATGCAGAAGCCGGGAGGGGCTTCTGCATTTTCCGATAGCTCTGTCCGCGTCCGGTATTGTTATTCCGGGTCGCTGGTTTTGTAGGATTTCTCGAAGTCTTCGATGGCCTTTATGGCGTCGGATTTGCCATTGTGAGAGGAAAGGTAGCTCTCTTTGATTTTCGTGAAGGACTCCGGGCTCAGGACATGCTCGATCCGGCAGGCGTCCTGGCCGGCGGTGTAGGCATTAACACCGAGCTCCACGAGGACGTTTGTGATAAGGACGTGCTTCTCATAGGTCGAGCGGGCGATTTCCATGCCGGCCTTTGTGAGGCGGATGTAGCCATTCTGGTCGACCGAGATCTGGCCCTCTTCGCGGAGATGCTTCATCGCAACGGATACGGATGGCTTCGAGAAGCCGAGCATATTTGCGATGTCAATCGAGCGGACGACGTGATGATCCATCGAGAGCATCAGGATACTCTCAAGATAATTTTCTGATGATTCGTGTGTCTCATAAGCTTTCATAGCGAACCTCTTTTTATTTAAAAGTAAGATTTAACTAACTTTTTACTGCCAAACTCTTGACATTAAAAGTTAGTTAGTGATAACTTATATAGGTCAAAGGACTAGCGAATCCTATCGATGCAATTTAAGAAAGTTAGCATAGTTAGGAACGCCATTACCTTTAACCTAGCATATTGAGTAAGAAAAGGCAATACAGCGCGGAAGGAGGCACAATGATGCCGTTAACGATGGGTGAAGCCGGAACGGAATATGAAGTAAAGAAGATTACCGGAAATGAGAAAATCCAGCATTTCCTTGGTAATCTTGGGTTTTATACGGGCGGAAAGGTAAAGATCGTTTCCGCAATCAATGGCAACATGATCGTGCAGGTGAAGGAAGCAAGGCTTGCCCTCGATAGTGCCATGGCCAGACGTGTGATGGTTTAAGGACAGATGGCTCGTTGCTTCCTGAGGAATAGGACGGAAGAAGGCTTTTAAGGCCGAGCGATCTTTGATGTTCTACATGGAATGAGGCTGAAGGAAGCATTGGAATCAGACTGGTTTGAAGGAGGAGAAAGTGAGAAGTTTAAGAGATGTGAATCCTGGTGAGGATTGTGTCGTTACGAAGATCACCGGTCAGGGTGCCGTGAAGAGAAGAATCATGGATATGGGTATCACGAAGGGTACGCCGCTTCATGTACGTAAGGTAGCTCCTCTTGGCGATCCGGTTGAAATCACAGTCCGCGGTTATGAGCTTTCCGTACGGAAAGAGGATGCGGCTATGGTAGAAATCGAGGATAAGTAAAGGAGTAGAGAAATGGGAATTACGATAGCATTAGCAGGTAATCCGAACTGCGGTAAGACAACATTATTTAATCAGTTGACCGGCGCAAATCAGTATGTCGGTAACTGGCCGGGTGTAACAGTAGAGAAGAAGGAAGGAAAGCTTAAGGGACACAATGATGTTGTCATTGCCGATCTTCCTGGTATTTATTCACTTTCTCCGTATACACTGGAGGAGGTAGTTGCAAGAAACTATCTCATTAACACAAGACCGGATGCGATTCTTAATATCGTCGACGGTACGAATCTTGAGAGAAACCTGTACCTCACCACACAGCTCAAGGAGCTTGGCATCCCGGTTGTGATGGCGGTCAACATGATGGACGTCGTTGACAAGCAGGGTGATGAGATCCGTCTCGAAGAGCTCGAGAAGTATATGGGCTGCAAGGCCGTGAAGATTTCTGCACTCAAGGGCACCGGTATCAAGGAAGCCGCTGAGCTTGCGATCAAGGAAGCGAAGACCGGCATCCCGGAGGTTGTACACAAGTTTTCCGACGATGTGATGGCAGCCATCACACAGATCGAGGACAAGATTACGGATTATGTTCCAGATGGTGAGAAGCGTTTCTTCGCAGTCAAGCTGTTCGAGCGTGATGATAAGATCCGTAACGAGATGAAAGCTGATGGCCGGAATGTCGATGTCGAGTCCATCATCAAGGAGGTTGAGACCGCAAAGGATGATGATGCAGAGTCCATCATTACGGACGAGCGGTATACCTACATCCAGGGCATCATCGATAAGTGCTATACCAAGAAGCACAAGGGTCAGATGAGCCTTTCAGACCGTATCGATTCCATCGTAACGAACCGTATCCTTGCACTGCCAATCTTTGCAGCGATCATGTGGTTCGTATATTATATGTCGATTTCTACGATCGGTACAGCCGGCACTGACTGGGTGAACGATGTTCTTTTCGGTGAAATCGTTCCGCCGGCAGTCTCTGGTGCACTGGAAGCGATGAATGTATCCCCATGGCTTGAGGGCCTTGTCGTCGATGGTATCATCGCCGGTGTCGGTGCAGTCCTTGGCTTCCTGCCGCAGATGCTGGTGCTGTTCTTCTTCCTTGCAATCCTTGAGCAGTGCGGCTACATGGCAAGAATTGCCTTCGTCATGGATAGAATTTTCCGTAAGTTCGGTCTTTCTGGCAAGTCCTTCATCCCGATGCTGATCGGTACAGGCTGCGGTGTGCCGGGTGTCATGGCATCAAGAACGATCGAGAACGAGCGTGACAGACGGATGACTATCATGACGACGACCTTCATCCCGTGCTCTGCAAAGCTTCCGATCATCGCACTTCTTGCAGGTTCGGTTTTCGGCGGCGCAAGCTGGGTAGCACCGTCAGCTTACTTCCTTGGTATCGCAGCGATCATCTTCTCCGGTATCGTCCTTAAAAAGACAAAGGCCTTCGCTGGTGAGCCGGCTCCGTTTGTCATGGAGCTTCCTGCTTATCATATGCCGAGAGCTATTGACATCCTTAAGTCCATGTATGAGCGTGGTTCTTCCTTCGTAAAGAAGGCCGGCTCTGTCATCCTTCTCGCAACCATCCTCGTATGGTTCCTGTCAAGCTTTGGCTTTGAAGGAGGCTTTGGCATGGTTGATGATATGGATAACTCCATCCTTGCTGCAATCGGTAATGCGATTGCATGGATCTTCGTACCGCTTGGCTGGGCAGACTGGAAGGCAGCCGTTGCAGCCGTTACTGGTCTTATCGCAAAGGAGAACGTCGTAGGTACCTTCGGTATTCTCTTCCACTATCAGGGTGCTGAGGAGCTCGCCGAGGCTGGCGACCAGATCTGGGAGAACGTACGTGCTTATTTCGGCGGCCCGGCAGCAGGCTATAGCTTCCTTGCCTTCAACCTCCTCTGCGCACCTTGCTTCGCAGCGATAGGTGCCATCAAGCGTGAAATGAACAACGCAAAGTGGACCTGGAGAGCCATCGGCTGGGAGTGCGGACTTGCATACTGCGTAGCACTTGTCATCTTCCAGTTTGCAGGACTTGCAACCGGTGAAGCACACTTCGGCATCTTCACGATCGTAGCCATCGCCCTCGTCGTACTCGGCATCTGGGGCCTCGTAAGACCGTACCACGAAGCAACAGACCTTTCGAGCGATGTCGAGAAGCTCATCGAAAAAGATACAAAGGCCGCGAAGGCTTCTGCATAAAATCCCTCATTTCCAAAAACAACCGCGGCAGACTTGTTCTGTCGCGGCCCTTTTTATATAATGCCTACATCACCGGCTCTAACGAAAGCATTTGAAAGGAGCAAAGCATGGGAAACATCATCGTCATCGCAATCCTCATATTGATTGTATTTCTCATCATCAGAAGCATCATCAACGAACACAAACGCTACGGCGCCTGCGCCTTCTGCAGCTATGCCCATGCCGGTTGCGACCACGTCGGCCACAAAGAACTCGACGAACAAAAGCTGCCAGAATTGAACGAAACCCAAAAGGCAATTCTCGCAAAGCATAAAAGATTCGCAAAGAAATCCTGAAAGGATTTCACCACACAGGTGGCCATCGCTTTCGCTCGGTTCCCTGTCCGCATAGCCAATCAATACAAAGAATTTGTAAACCATAATGACATTGCCCGCAAAAAACTTTATAATGTGCTTGTTCATGACCCCGAAAGGCCGGCGGAACGCCGGCCTCTTTGATTATCATACGCGGAGGATAAATCTTTGGATAATCCACTCATTGATCTTGTGCATGTTTCAAAGTCCTTTGACGGCGAGATGGTCCTTGATGACCTGAACCTTTCTATTAAGGAAAACAGCTTCGTGACGCTGCTCGGTCCATCCGGCTGCGGCAAATCCACGACGCTCCGGATCCTCGGCGGATTCGTCAAACCGGACCAGGGCAAGGTCTTCTTTGATGGCAAGGATATCACAAACGTACCGGCAAACAAACGGCAGCTGAATACCGTTTTTCAGAAGTATGCCCTGTTTCCGAATATGAGCATCCCGGAGAATATCGCCTTCGGCCTCCGTATCAAAAAGAAACCCGAAAGCTATATTAGAGAAAAAATAAAGTATGCCCTTAAACTTGTTAATCTGGAAGGCATGGAGGACAGAGATGTTAACTCGCTTTCCGGCGGACAGCAGCAGAGAATCGCCATTGCCCGCGCCATCGTAAACGAACCGAAGGTGCTTCTTCTCGATGAGCCGCTGTCAGCTCTCGACCGAAAGCTCCGGCAGGAGATGCAGTATGAGCTGATTCGCCTTAAAAACGAGCTCGGCATCACCTTTATTTACGTTACCCATGACCAGGAGGAAGCGATGACCATGTCTGATGTGGTTGTCGTCATGAACCAGGGCTATATTCAGCAGATGGGTACCCCGCAGCAGATCTATAACGAGCCCGAGAATGCCTTCGTGGCCGATTTCATTGGCGAATCGAACATCTTGCCCGGCACCATGCTAGAGGATAAGGTCGTCCGTATCTTCGGCGCGGTTTTTAAGTGCGTGGATTCCGGCTTCGGTACGAACAAGCCGGTCGACGTTGTCATCCGTCCGGAGGATGTAGAGCTTGTGGATGCAGATGATCCGAAGGCGCTTCTTAAAGGTAAGATGACCTATTCTATTTTTAAGGGTGAGTGGTATGAGATGGGGATTCAGACTCCGGACGGCTATGAGTGGCTTGTGCACTCGACGGAGAACCGGGAGCCGGAGACTGAAGCAGGCATTTATGTGAAGCCGTACAATATCCAGATCATGAACCGTCCTGTATCTGAGGATGAGGAGGCGATGAGTCTTGAAGAGTAAAAACGCACGCTGGCTGGCCGCCCCTTATATCATCTGGATGATCGGGTTTATCGTGATCCCGCTTTTTGTCATTCTCTGTTACGGGTTTGTCAACTCCAGAGGTTATTTTACCTTTGCAAATGTACTTGCCATCGGACGGAGGGAGCACCTGAAGGCACTGGGGCTTTCCATTTTCCTCGCTGCGATTTCGACACTGATCTGTTTTCTTCTTGCATATCCTCTGGGACTTATCCTCCGCGCGCGAAATGTCGGTGCGGGGTCCTTCATCACGTTCATTTTCATACTGCCGATGTGGATGAACTTTCTCCTTAGAACGCTTGCGTGGCAGACGCTCCTCGAGCGAAAGGGCGTGATCAATGCAGTCCTGACGGCACTGCATCTCCCGAACCAGCATCTCATAAATACACCGGCGGCCATCGTGTTCGGCATGGTCTATAACTACCTGCCATTTATGATTCTGCCGGTCTATAACGCTCTGGTAAAAATCGACGATAACACCATAAACGCTGCCCGCGATCTCGGCGCAAACTTCTGGCAGACACTTCTTCGCGTGATACTACCGTTATCAGTTCCCGGTATCGTATCCGGCATCACGATGGTGTTTGTACCGGCGCTTACGACCTTCGTCGTATCGGATCTCTTAGGCGGCGGCAAGATTCTCCTCATCGGTAATGTCATCGAGCAGGAGTTTATGCGGACATCCGACTGGAACTTAGGCTCCGGTCTCTCGCTTGTACTTATGGTCTTTGTGATCCTTTCGATGCTTCTCGTCAATCATTTCGATGAGCAGAGCACCGGTGTATCAGGAAGGAGGACGATGTTCTGATGGGAAAACTAAAAAAGACAATCGAGAATATCTACCTTTCACTGATCGTGCTTTTTCTGTACGCTCCGATCTTCACGCTGATCGTCCTTTCCTTTAATGAAGGAAAATCCCGTGCGAAGTGGCAGGGCTTCACGACCTCCTGGTATCAGGAGATGTGGGCGGATGAAGCCATCATGGCCGCCCTCCGGAACACGCTCGTGATCGCACTCATATCGGCGCTCATCGCGACGGTCATCGGCACGATGGCCGCAATCGCGATCAACAACATGAAGCCGCTTTCCAGGAACATCATCATGGGCATCACAAACATCCCGATGCTAAACGCAGACATCGTGACCGGCATCTCTATGATGCTCTGCTTCATCGCGTTCCGGATTTCGCTCGGCTTTAAGACCATCCTTATCAGCCACATTACCTTTAATATCCCGTACGTGATCCTGTCTGTCATGCCGAAAATCAGGACCTCCGAGCAGACAACCTTCGAAGCAGCGCTTGACCTCGGCGCCACACCGCTTCAGGCCTTTTTCCGCGTCGTACTTCCTGACATCATGCCCGGCATCACCTCCGGCTTCATGCTCGCGTTCACAATGAGCCTTGATGACTTCATCATCACGCACTTCACAAAGGGCGCCGGCATCGACACCATCTCAACGCTGGTCTACAGCCAGGTACGTAAAGGCATCAGCCCCGCGATGTATGCATTGTCCACTATCATCTTCCTCACGGTATTTATCGTGCTTTTGATCGGCAATTACGCGCCGCGGTATTTCCAGAGAAAGAAGGCGGCAGCATGAGGCGGCGTATGTCAGCGGCGCTGGCCCTGATCCTCGCAGGTCTCATTGCCGTATCAGCCGGTTGCGGTAAGAAATCTTCCAATGCCTACACCGGCGATAATAATACACTGTATGTCTATAACTGGGGAGAATATATAGATCCGGATGTCATCAACATGTTCGAGGAAGAAACCGGCATCAACGTTGTATATGATCTTTTTGAGACAAACGAGGAGATGTACCCGGTCATTGCGGCGGGCGGCGTCATCTATGATGCAGTGTGCCCGTCAGACTATATGATCAAAAAGATGTGGCAGAACGACCTGCTCCGTCCGATCGACTATAACAATGTCCCGAATATCACAGAAATCGGTGAGGATTTTATCACGATGGAAGACGCCTACGATCCGGGCGGACGATATTCCGTGCCATACACCTGGGGGACTGTCGGCATCCTCTATAACAAGCGGATGCTCGACGAACTTGGTGTGCCGTATCCGACGAAATGGGCGGATCTCTGGGATCCGCGGCTTAAGGATGAAATCCTCATGCAGGATTCTGTCCGTGATGCCTTTATGGTCGCACTAAAAAAAGACGGACATTCGTTGAACTCGACGAATGATCAGGAGCTTGACCAGGCGATGAATGATCTGATCGCGCAGAAGCCGCTTGTACAGGCCTATGTCGTCGATCAGGTCCGCGATAAAATGATCGGTGAAGAGGCTGCCGTCGGTGTCATCTATTCCGGCGAAATCCTGTATGTCCAGGGCGAACTCGAGGGAACCGATGTCGATGTCGAATACGTGATTCCTGAAGAAGGCACCAACCTCTGGATGGACGGCTGGGTCATCCCGAAAAATGCAGCCCATCCTGCACTTGCAGAAAAATGGATCAACTTCCTCTGCCGCCCGGACGTCGCAGCAAAAAATTTCGAATACATCACCTACTCCACCCCGAACAAGGGTGCCGAAAAGCTGCTCGATGCCTCCTACCTCGAAAACAAGGCCGTTTTCCCGGACACAAAAGCCCTTCTCAAGAACTCCGAGTTCTACGACTACATGGGCCCGCAGATCGACCGGAAATACAACGACCGCTGGAAGACCGTAAAATCCAGCTGATCTACGGAGCAGAAGCAACCCGGTAATCCAGAGCGTCCTGCACGATGGCATTTGAATGCTATCGTGCAGAACGCTTCGGATTCCCGGGTCGCTTCTGCTCTGAGATTGGGTTGTCATTCGTGTCGATTGCTATTAATATTTACGGAGGATTGTGATAGAATTAACTAATGACAGCGCGGTCAGAGGGACCGCGCGGAGAAATGAACATTAACCTGCGATGGAGGAGCCAAAATGAAGGGTAAGTATATGGCGTATATCGGATCCTACAGCTATACGGGATCCGCAAAGGGCATCACGGTTTGTGATGTGGATGTAGAGAAGGGAACACTCACTAAGAGAACGGAAATCGAGGTCAACAACTCTTCGTACCTTGTAGCGTCGAGAAGTCAGAAGACGCTGTACTCCATCGTAGATGAAGGTGTGACGGCGTTCCGTATTCTTGATAATGGCGCGCTTAGCAAGCTTAATACCAGAAATATCCGTGGTATGCGTGGCTGTCATCTCGCAATCGATCAGAATGATCAGTATCTGATGGTTTCTGGTTATCATGATGGCAAGGCGACGCTCTTAAAGCTTGAGCCGGACGGCTCGGTCGGACCGATCATCGATGGCATCTATGATAAGGGTGTTGGTTCCGTCGCAGAGAGAACCTTCCGTCCGCATGTATCTTGCGCACGTATGACCGATGACCAGAAGTATATTCTTGTGGCTGATCTCGGCATTGACCAGGTGAGAGTGTTCCGGTTTGATAAGACCGATGGTAAGATGCGTCAGATTGATACCATCCGCTGCGAGATGGAGTCGGCGCCGCGGCATTTTCGCTTTTCACCGGATAGAAAGTACCTTTATCTCATGTATGAGGTAAAGAATGTGATTGATGTTTTTGCTTTCCATGAGGGCAAGGGCTTCAATGATATTGAGTTTGAAAAGATCCAGGAGATTTCTACGCACAATGACAAAACAAACAGTCCGCTGATTGCAGCCTGCCAGATGCGGTTCTCACCGGATAAAGATGCGAAGCATCTGTTCTGCTCGAATGCTGGTATCAATACGGTTACCATCTATGACCGGGATCTCGAGACCGGGCTTCTCACGATGAAGTGCAGTCTGCCGATCGCGGGTGAATATCCGAAGGATTTCTGTATCTTCCCGGATGAGAAGCATATCGCGGTTGCGAATAATGAAACGGGTACGATTACCTTCTTCTCGATTGACTATGAGAAGGGGCTTCTGATCATGAGTGCGCGGGATATTCAGATTGACGAGCCGAACTGCATCTGCATGGTGAAGCTGCCGTAAGGTTATTACATTTTGGCTTTTCTAGGTTGTGAAAAACGGAAAACTTTATGGCTGGCAATACTTTTGGGAAATTTTTTAAAATAACTACATTCGGTGAGTCGCATGGTCCGGCGCTTGGGGTTGTGATTGACGGGTGTCCGGCGGGGCTTCCGCTTTCTGTGGAGGATATCAGGCCTTACATGGAGAGGAGAAGGCCGGGGCAGAATGCTCGGACGACAGCGCGCAAGGAGGCGGATGAGGTCGAGATTCTTTCCGGGGTTTTCGAAGGGAAAACGACCGGGACGCCGATTGCAATGATTGTCCGGAATACGGATCAGCATTCGAAGGATTATTCGGAGCTTGCGCATGTATTTCGTCCGGGACATGCAGATTATGGCTTTTATCAGAAATATGGGTTCCGTGATTATCGGGGCGGCGGACGTTCTTCCGGACGTGAGACGCTTGCTCGTGTTGCGGGTGGCGCAGTCGCGCAGAAGGTACTGTCCGAGCTGGGGATTACGGTGGATGCTGAGGTGACGGAAATTGCCGGCATCGATGTGACAACGGAAGCTGGAAGAGAAGCCGCAGAAGAGAAGGTGCTCGAGGTGAAGGAGGAGCAGGATTCTGTCGGCGGTGTCGTGACCTGCTTTGTCAACAATATGCCGACGGGCATCGGTGAGCCTGTATTTGACAAGCTTGATGCGAGACTTTCTCAGGCGGTCATGTCGATCGGGGCTGTCAAGGCAGTGGAGATCGGCGACGGTGTGAAGGCTTCTAAATCCCGGGGCTCCGAGGATAATGATGGTTTTGAGGCAGTGCTTCTTCCTGATGAAGAGCCGGATTCTGCTGAAGATGATGAAGATCCGTATCAGGATGGCGGGTATGAAGCCTTTGAAGTGACCTCGAATCACGCCGGCGGTATCCTCGGCGGCATGTCGGATGGTGCGGAGATCGTCATTCGAGCTTATTTTAAGCCGACCCCGTCGATTGCGAAACCACAGAAAACCGCCAATGAAAATGGCGACAATATTACGCTTTCCATCAAAGGCCGGCATGATCCGACTGTGGTTGAACGTGCTAATGTTGTCGTCGAGTGTATGGTGGCCATCACGATACTGGATGCACTCCTTGAAAACATGGGTGCGAGGATGGATTATCTCAAAGAAATCTATCCAAATGAATAAGTAAAAATCTGATTCTCTGGTTCTTTCTGCAATGGTGCTTTTGAGAGATATCTGACAGAATCAGTGATAGAAAATCATCAATATTTCAGGAGGAAATGAACATGGACGAGATGTCAAAGGATTTTGATGCGGTGAAGGAGCTGGGACTCTGCGTGCTGCATGTAGGCATTAATGCAAACGGCGAGGAGGATGCAAAGAAGATTGCGGATGAGTTTCAGACACTGATGGGCTTTATCCCGCGGTTTGGTCATAGCTCAATCTTTGCGTCGGACTTGATCGAGATCATGAAGAAGGATGGCCCGGGTGAGAAGGGACATATCGCGATCGGCGCACATGATGTCGCAAAGGCTGCGGAGTTCTTCGAGAAGAGAGGCATGGGCTTAAAGAAGGAGACGGCGACTTACAATGATGATGGAACCATGAAGTTCATCTATCTCGATAAGCAGATTGCCGGCTTCGCAATCCATCTCAAGCAGTACTAATAAAAAAACACAATACAGTTTCGTGATTTTATAGTATACTGTTTTTGCGTCGGACATGGCACAATGGTAGTGCGCTGATGCCGACGCAATTTTTTAGGTTAAAAGTAAGAAAGGCTAAAGTATGGCAGACAAAAAGCTTGTCGAGCAGATCACTCCTATGGAGGAGGATTTTGCCCAGTGGTACACCGATGTTGTAAAGAAGGCTGAGCTTTGTGATTATAGCTCTGCAAAGGGATTCATGATCATTCGTCCGGCGGGATATGCTCTATGGGAGAACTATATGGCGATTCTTGACCGGATGTTTAAGGAAACCGGTGTGCAGAATGTTGCGATGCCGATGCTGATTCCGGAATCTCTTTTACAGAAGGAGAAGGATCACGTCGAGGGCTTCGCACCGGAGGTTGCATGGGTAACGGAAGGCGGACAGAAGAAGCTGGAGGAGCGGATGTGTGTGCGTCCGACCTCGGAAACGCTGTTCTGTGATTATTTTGCAAAGGTTGTAAAGTCCTATCGTGACCTTCCGCAGCTTCTCAATCAGTGGGTTTCGGTAGTACGTTGGGAAAAGACGACAAGACCTTTCCTTCGTACGCGTGAGTTCCTCTGGCAGGAGGGGCATACTGTACATGCGACGGCGGAGGAAGCCGAGGAAAGAACGATCCAGATGCTGAACATCTATGCGGATTTCACCGAGCAGTATCTGGCAATTCCGGTTGTCCGCGGACAGAAGACCGAGAAGGAGAAGTTTGCCGGTGCCGTCGCGACCTACACGATCGAGGCACTCATGCATGATGGGCAGGCTCTTCAGTGTGGTACTTCCCATAATTTTGGCTGTGATTTCGCAAAGGCCTTTAATGTGCAGTTCCTTGACAAGGATAATCAGCTGAAGCCGGTTTATGAGACGTCCTGGGGCTATACGACAAGAATGATCGGTGCGCTCATCATGGTGCATGGCGATGATTCTGGTCTCAAGCTTCCGCCAAGAATCGCACCGACGCAGATTTGTGTCGTGCCGATTCAGCAGCGTAAGGAGGGCGTGCTTGAGAAGGCGCAGGAGCTGACAGAGGTTCTTAAGAAGGCGGGCTTCCGTGTTAAGCTTGATGATTCCGAGAAGTCGCCTGGCTTTAAGTTCGCGGATCAGGAGGTTCGTGGTATTCCGCTTCGTATCGAGATTGGCCCGAAGGATATCGAAGCCGGGCATGCCGTTCTGGTACGCCGCGATACGCGTGAAAAGATTCAAGTATCTTTTGAAAATCTTGCTGAGGAAACCGGTAAGGTGCTTGAGCAGGAACAGAATGATATGTTTGCGGCTGCTTCTAAGTTCCTTACGGATCATACCTCCAGTGCAACTACAATGGATGAGATGGTCGACATCGTGAATACGAAGAAGGGCTTCGTCAAGGCGATGTGGTGCGGCTGTCGCGAGTGCGAGGACAAGCTGAAGGAGATGGCCGGCATTACGTCACGGTGCATCCCGTTTAAGCAGGAAACCATCAGTGATAAATGTGTCGTTTGCGGAAAACCGGCAACGAAGATGGTATATTGGGGCAGAGCATATTAAGATTCTGGCTTTTCCGGGACCGGCCGATGGCCGGTCCTTTTTTAACAGGTTTTAGGAATGAATGTCAATGTGAACTTAAAAGTGAATTTGCCTGAGCAGGTGCGCATGATTTTATCAACGCTAAATCTTGCAGGGTTCGAGGCCTACGCGGTCGGAGGCTGTGTGCGTGACTCGCTGATCGGGGAAGAGCCGGGGGACTGGGATATCACGACTTCCGCGAAACCACAGGAAGTGAAGAAGCTTTTCCGACGAACGGTTGATACCGGGATTCAGCACGGGACTGTGACGGTGCTGATGCCGAAAATGAGCACCCGGCAGAGTGCGGGAACTTCAAAAAAAGAGGGAAAACCGGGTTTTAACGGGTATGAGGTGACGACGTTTCGGATCGATGGAGAATACCTCGACGGGCGGCATCCGAAGGAAGTCATTTTTACACCATCGCTTCATGAGGATCTCGCGAGACGGGACTTTACGATTAATGCGATGGCGGTCGGACTGGATGGACAAATCATCGATGATTTCGGAGGCTTAGAGGATCTCGAGGGCTCTGTGATACGCGCTGTCGGTGATCCGATCAAGCGTTTCACAGAGGATGCGCTTCGTATGCTTCGGGCAATCCGTTTTGCAGCAAGGCTTGGCTTTCGGATAGAAGAAAATACCTATAACGCGATTCGTACGCTTGCCCCGAACCTTCAAAAGGTTTCAAAGGAGCGTATCGAAGCCGAGCTCACAAAACTCCTTCTTTCTGACCATCCCGAAAACATGCAGCTCGTTTTCAATACAGGTCTCGCGCCTTATATTGCAAAAGACTTTTATGGTATCCTTACTGCCTATCGGGATCCTGCAATCCTGCCGGAGGAAATGCATGAAAAAGAAATGGATATCCGTTTGACAGGCGGCCTGCCTAAGGATAAGGGTATCGTATGGGGAACCTTCCTTCGGACTGTCCCGTCAAAAAGTAAAACGATTTTACGTGAACTAAAGGCTGATAATCTGACGATGAAAACGGCGGAAGCCATCGCAGGACTTTTTCATGAAGTCCTGCCTTCAGATGATTATCAGCTTAGGAAGGCGCTTTCCTTGAACGGCTATCAGGTTTATGGCACCTATTTAAGCGCCGCACATTTGATCATAGAAGGCTTTGCCTGCGATGATGCGATGAAGACGGAGCGGGCCTCAAAAATAAGTGCACTGCAATCGAATATGGAGGCCTTACAGAAGGCCGAGGTCCCGCTCACAATAGCAGAGCTTTCTTTCAATGGAGAAGATCTTCAGACACTAGGGATAAAAAAGGGACCGATATATGGAAAAATCCTTGGCTATCTCCTCGATCAGGTTTTGATGGATCCGAGTCTCAATAACCATGAAAAGTTACTCGAATTAGTTCGCCGATACACCACGGCGTCACATTTTATGGTATAGTGTAGGAAGAATATTGTCAGTAAAAATCGGTGGAGAGGCTTGGCTTTTTTGCCATGAAAAAGGAGAGAAAACATGTATCAGGACGAGTATGAGCGTTGGTTAAATGCAGACCTTCAGGATGTGGATCTCGGCACGGAGCTTCAAAGCATCAAGGGCGATGACGATGCCATCAAGGACCGCTTTGCAGTTGCCCTTAAGTTCGGCACTGCCGGTTTACGTGGCACCCTCGGCGCCGGCACAAACCGGATGAACATCTGGGTAGTCCGGCAGGCAACACAGGGCGTAGCGGACTGGGTAAAGACACAGGGCGGTACACAGACCGTCGCGATCAGCTATGATTCGAGACTCAAGGGCTGGAATTTTGCACGGGATGCAGCCGGCGTTCTTGCGGCAAATGGCATCAATGTGCGCATTTATGATGAGCTCATGCCGGTGCCGGCACTTAGCTTCGCAACGAGATACTATCATTGTAACGCCGGCATCATGGTAACAGCTTCCCACAATCCGAAGGAATACAATGGCTACAAGGCCTATGGCCCGGATGGCTGCCAGATGACGGATGATGCGGCGGCTGTAGTGTATGACTCTATCCAGAAGACGGATGTTCTGACTGGTGCAAAATATATGAGCTTTGCTGAAGGCGTCGAGAAGGGTCTCATCAAGTTTGTCGGTAATGACTGCAAGAAGGGCCTTTATGATGCCATCGAGTCCAGACAGATCCGGCCGGGTGCAGCGAAGGGTTCAGGCCTTAAGCTCGTTTATTCCCCGCTGAACGGCACCGGACTCGTACCGGTTACGCATGTTCTCCGAGACATTGGCATCACGGATATCACGATCGTACCGGAGCAGGAATATCCGAATGGTTATTTCACAACCTGCCCGTATCCGAATCCGGAGATTTTCCAGGCACTTGAGAAGGGCCTTGCGCTTGCAAAGGAGACCGGTGCGGATCTGATGCTCGCGACCGATCCGGATGCCGATCGTGTAGGCATTGCGATGAAGTGCCCTGATGGCTCGTATGAGCTCGTATCCGGCAATGAGATGGGCGTTCTGCTCCTTGACTATATCTGTGCCGGCCGTATCGAGAAGGGTACGATGCCGAAGAATCCGGTGGCTGTTAAATCAATCGTTTCCACACCGCTTGCTAATGCTGTTGCTAAGCACTATGGCGTCGAGCTTCGCGAGACACTGACGGGCTTTAAGTGGATCGGTGATCAAATCGCGCAGCTTGAAGCAGCAGACGAGGTAGAGCGGTTTATCTTCGGCTTCGAGGAGAGCTATGGCTACCTTGCGGGTTCCTATGTGCGTGATAAAGATGCCGTGATCGGTTCAATGCTGATCTGCGAGATGGCAGCATATTATCGCTCCATCGGTTCTTCGATCAAGCAAAGACTCGAGGAGATTTACAAGGAATATGGTCGTTATCTTAACAAGGTAGATTCTTTCTCCTTCCCGGGCCTTAGCGGTATGGATAAGATGGCTGGTATCATGGAAAATCTTCGGAAAAATCCGCTTAGTGAGATTGCCGGCATCAAGGTAGCGAAGGTTCTAGACTACGAGAAGCCGGAGGAGACTGGGCTTCCGAAGGCAAATGTGCTCATTTATACACTCGAAAATGGTGCGACGGTTGTCGTTCGCCCGTCTGGTACAGAGCCGAAGATCAAGATTTATTACACGACGCTTGGCAAGGATCTTAGTGAGGCGGAGGCCGAAAAGGAGAAGCTTGCTGAAGCGATGAAGCCGATTGTCGCATGACAGAGAGAAATTTACAACTCGATAATGTCAAGGGATGCCTGATCACGCTCGTCGTGATCGGGCATTTTATGCTGCCTCTGAAGGGACAGACACGCGTGTTCACCAACGTGTTTTTCGTGATCTATACCTTTCATATGGCAGCCTTTGTATTTTTATCCGGCATTTTTTCCCGGCACGTCTATGACGAGAGGACAAAGCGCTTCCGATGGGACAAGGCAGCTTCTGTGCTTCTCATGTATGTGTTCTATCAGACGATCGTTTTCTTTTCGGAGATCCCGGCCTATGGCAGAACGACCCGCTTTCCAGATTACCTTCATACAAGCGGGGCGCCGTGGTATCTTCTCGCACTTTTAATCTGGTATCTCCTCATCCCCTTTTTTTCTTATTATAGACAGAATAAAAAGTTACAGTGGGCGGCCTTTTCGGTCCTCGTCATCATGTCGCTGACGAGCGGTTATCTCACCGGTATCGGCAATTTTCTTGCACTCGACCGTGTGACAGCCTTTGCGCCGTTTTTCTTTCTCGGCTATTTCTTTTCGGAAAAGGACCTGATTGAATGGCTTAAAACGCGTCAGTCACTGGGTATCGCAGTCGCTGGCATCGTCGCAGGCGTCCTTATCCTTTTCTTTTTCTATGATCATCTCATGCCCTATCAGCATATTGTTTATGGAACCTGGTACAGCGAGCTGCCCGTGACACAATTTCCAACCTTTTTACAGACAAAGGTCTGGCTGGTTCGTCTTCTCTGGTATCTCGTCGCTTTTTCTATGACCATCAGTCTGATCCGCGTTATGCCGTCTGAGCAGATTCCTTATCTGACGCGAGCGGGCAAGCGAAGTCTCACGATCTATATTGTGCATCGGCCGATCCGTGATATACTGCTTTCATGCGGCTTCATCCGCCGGATCCATCCGGACAGCCTCCCGATGTGCGCATTACTCGTTTTCATAGCAATGCTTACATCGTGGCTCTTATCCTTCCGGTTCCCGGCGGAATGGGTGGAAGAACTGTACCGGCTTCCGACGGAGCTTTTCGGGAGGGCTCGTCAGAAAAAAGCGTCCGAGAATGAAAGAAAAAATCCGAAGCGCGGCATGAATCAATCCGGAGGCAGGAATTCAAAAAAGAGGAGATCTTAAACCATGTTAACTATCGGTGATTATACGATCCTCCAGTGGATGGTCATTTTTATGAGCTATTGCATCCTCGGATGGGTCTTCGAATCGGTATATTGCTCCTTAAAGGAAATGAAGCTCATTAACCGCGGCTTCTGCCACGGACCCTGGCTTCCGCTGTACGGGACAGGCGCGAGTCTTTTGATTCTGGTAGCCTGGCCGTTTCATGAGAATTTATTCCTCGTGTACCTTGTCGGCTTTTTCGGCGGAACGGCGCTCGAGCTTCTGACGGGTGTTGTTCTCTATAAGATTTTTAATATGCGGTGGTGGGATTATACACAGAATCCCTTTAATTTTAAGGGCTATATCTGTTTATATGCCTCGATTGCGTGGGGGTTCCTTGCGGTTTTTATCGTCACGAAGGTTCATCCGCATGTCGCGGCCATCTCGAGAAACTGGAGCTACAGCATGTTCCTTGTGATCAATACGATGCTGTATACGCTGTTTACTGAGGATGTGATCTTCTCCATCATCGGCGCGTTTGATATCAAAGCGCGGCTTCGGGAGCTCACGGAAAATTCGGAGGAAATCGAGCGGCTTAGGGCAGGTATCCTGGAGGCCAGGCTGAAGCTCGATGAAAAGAGTCAGGATTTCAATGAAAGCATCGAGGGTGTGAAGCTGATTCGCAAGGAGGAAGGCAATATCGCAGCGGCGAAGGCGGTAACGGAGACGACGGCGCGCGCTGTGACAGCGGCAACAACAGCCCTGTCCGAGGAAGCCAGAGACCGGCTTTCCCGTCAGATTGAAAACATGGAGGCGCGTTTGTCTTCCATGACGGAGAAGCCGGGACAGCTTCGAAGCATGCTTTCCTGGTGGGTCGGCAATTCCATGCGGAACAACCCTGCAGGTAAATCCATCGCTCATTTTGAAGAACTGAAGGAAAGAACCAGTCATCATCTGCATAAGAAGGAATAGAAAAAAGTACTTTCATAATGTTTGGTAATGGGGTACCATGGTAGCAGTTGGTCTCTTAGCAGCGCCGGATTATAGAACTGAGCTTTTGTGTCAGGCAGCAGGCGAAGAGCCAGAAGGAGGCATTAGATGGTTTTATCAGAAAATATGCAGAAGCTGGTCGCAGGCAATTCTGCGATCCGTAAGATGTTTGAGCTCGGACAGGAGCTCGCCGCTAAAGTCGGGAAGGACAATGTCTATGACTTCAGTCTCGGAAATCCCGCATCGCCGGTGCCGGAGGAAGTAAAGGAAAAGGCCATCGCGATTCTCAATGAAAAGAATCCGAATTATGTCCATGGCTATATGGCCAATGCCGGTTTCCCAGAGGTGCGTGAAAAGGTCGCGGCGTATCTTAATAAAAAGCATGGCATGTCCTATGATAAAAATGACATCATTATGACAGTCGGTGCAGCCGGTGGTCTCAATGATGTGCTCCGTGCGCTTTTGAATCCGGGTGATGAGGTACTGACCTTTGCACCGTTCTTCACGGAATATAGAAGCTATGCCGGAAACTTCGGCGGGAAGCTTGTGATCGTACCGCCGGATACCGAGCACTTCCAGCTTGACATTGAGAAGGCCTGGCCGCTTATCACCGAGAAGACCAAGGCGCTCATCATCAACAATCCGAATAATCCGTCCGGCTCTCTTTATACGAAGGAAACCATCGAAAAACTTGGCGCGATGCTTGAAAAGAAGGAAAAGGAGGTTGGCCATCCAATCTATGTAATCTGCGATGAACCGTACCGCGAGCTCGTCTATGACGGCGCGGAGGTGCCGTATATTCCGGCTATTATCAGGAATGCTGTCTTCCTCTACAGCTTCTCGAAGACCATCTCCCTGCCGGGCGAAAGAATCGGTTATCTCGCACTTTCAAAGGACGTCGATGAATATCCGGATCTCATCCAGGCTCTCACCATCGCAAACCGGACACTTGGCTATGTCAATGCGCCGTCCCTTTTCCAGCTTATTGTCGGGGATTGTCTCGACCTCGAAGCGAACCTTCCATTCTATGATAAGAACCGGAAGCTTCTCTATAAGAGTCTTACTGACATCGGCTTCACCTGTGTAAAGCCGGAAGGCGCCTTCTATATGCTTGTTAAGGCGCCGGACGGAGATGCCGCACACTTCGCCGCAGCTGCTGAAAAGCTAAACATCATTATCGTCCCGTGTGACGGTTTCGGCCTCCCCGGCTACGTCCGCCTCGCCTACTGCGTCGCCTACGACATGATTGAAAGATCCCTACCGGCATTTAAGAAGCTTTATGAAGAGACAAAATAAATAATCGAAAACCCGACAGATGTTTTGCCATCTGCCGGGTTCCTTTTTGGTATATGGTCAGGTGTCCCGGAAGGGGGAAGTAACGAAGACACCTATGATTTGGAAGGGGGCTCCGGAGCATCTCTGCTCCGGAGTATGAGTATGAAAAGCTTTTGTTACATCTCTGTAACTGTCTATACTATAAGAAAACTTTGTGACCAGAATATGTCCGAGGTCTAAAAGAAATCTAAAATTTCTAAAGAAAGAATAAACAAAACCTTGCAAAAAAAGAAAACCAGACAGACTTTAAAAATGATGTTGCTTCCGTTATACTAAATGAAATTGACGAATTTTGTGTTTTCTGTGGAGCAATGCATGTTTTCTTTGATTTCCAATGATATCGGTATAGATCTCGGTACGAGTAGTATTCTTATTTATATAAAGGGTAGAGGTGTCGTTCTGAAGGAGCCCTCTGTCGTTGCTGTGAATCGTGATACGAACAAGGTTCTCGCATATGGGGAAGATGCGAGACTGATGCTTGGCAGAACGCCGGAAAATATTTCGGCGGTGCGGCCGCTTCGTCAGGGTGTGATATCCGATTACACCCTGACCGAGCAGATGCTCAAGTACTTTATTAATAAAGCCGTCGGGAAACGGACACTCCGGAAGCCGCGGATTTCTATCTGCATCCCTTCCGGGGCCACAGAAGTTGAGAAAAAGGCCGTTGAAGATGCAGCTTATCATGCAGGCGCCCGTGAAGTTACGATCATCGAGGAGCCGGTGGCTGCGGCGATCGGCGCCGGCATTGATATCTCGAAGCCGCAGGGCAACATGATCATCGATATCGGCGGCGGTACATCAGACATTGCGGTGATCGCACTGGACGGACCGGTGGTTTCCGAATCAATCAAGGTGGCCGGGGATGATTTCGATGAAGCAATTCTCCGCTATATGCGGAAGAACCATAATCTTCTGATCGGCGAGAGAACCGCCGAGGATATCAAGATCAATATCGGCTGTGCCAGCAAGCGGCCGGAAAATGTGACGATGGAGGTTCGGGGAAGGAACCTCGTGACGGCACTTCCGAAAACCGTCGTTGTGAGCTCGGATGAGATCATGGAGGCTTTGCTTGAGCCTGCAATGATGATCGTCAATGCTGTGCACAATGTACTCGAGCGCACACCGCCGGAGCTTGCGGCGGATATCTATGAACGGGGTATCGTCATGACGGGCGGCGGTTCGCTGCTCTATGGTCTTGATAAGCTGATGCAGGAAAAGACCGGGATCAATACGATGCTGGCTGAGGATCCGCTGACAGCGGTGGCGATCGGCACCGGCAAATTTATCGATTATGCAAACGGCGAGGATGATGAGCTGTGATGCCGATCGGGAGATGCTTTTTCGCAGTGAAGGATTAGCTGTTCGGAAGGCGCCGGGTGTAGGCATTGAAAAAAGCAACATACAGTATGGGGACGGCTTTTTCGGCTGCCCTCATATTTTTTAAAAGAAAAGGTCAGCATGGAGAACTTTACGGGATACATCGAAAAAATCATATATAAAAGCGAGACTACCGGCTACACGGTCATGGTCGGCATGATGAACGGGCAGGAAATGACACTGGTCGGGACGACGCCCGGTATCGTACCAGGAGAAAATATCGAAGCGACAGGCCATGAGACGAGTCATCCCGTGTATGGGAAGCAGTTTCAGATTGATTCCTATCGGACGGTCATGCCGAAGTCGGAGGATGCGGTCGAACGGTATCTCGGATCCGGTGCGATCAAGGGCATCGGTCCCGCTATGGCGTTCCGGATCGTGAAGGAGTTCGGCGAGGACACGATGGAAATCATCGAGAAGGAACCGGAAAAGCTTGCGAAGGTAAAGGGCATCTCGAAAAAGAAGGCCTTGGAGATCGCGGCGTCCGTGGCTGCCAGGAAAAACATGCAGGATGCGGTCATGTTTCTGCAGGAATATGGCATTTCTGTGAACATGGCGGGAAAAATCTATCAGCAGTATCAGAATGACCTTTACGATATCATACGAAAAAATCCCTATAAGCTTGCGCAGGACATCGATGGACTCGGTTTTCGAAGCTGTGATGAAATTGCGCGCAAGGTAGGCATTACAGCGGATTCGGATTTTCGAATCGAGTCCGGTATCGAGTATGCCCTCGTGAGTGCGGAGGGCAACGGGCACTGCTATCTTCCGATGGAGGAGCTCCGCTCGGACACGCAGACACTTCTTGATATTTATATCGAGGAGCTCCGCCCTTATCTTCTGCACCTTCAGATGAGCGGCCGTGTAACCGTAAAGGACGACAATGTCTACAGAAGCGCAGTATACCGGACGGAGCTCGAAGTCGCCGCGATGCTCAATCAGCTGAATCTCCGGGGCGATGACAGCTACCGGGATGAAGCAGAGGAAAAAATCGATGCGATCACCGAGCAGGAGGGCATCACACTGGATCCTCTGCAGCGACAGGCGGTGTCCTTTGCGCTTAGCGACGGTCTCCTCGTCATTACCGGTGGTCCCGGCACAGGAAAGACGACGACGATCAACACGATGATCCGGGTATTTGAAGAAGAGGGTAAGACCATACTGCTTGCAGCGCCGACGGGGCGTGCAGCAAAGCGGATGTCAGAGTCGACCGGCTTTCCGGCGTCGACGATCCACCGCCTTCTCGAGTATCAGGGGCGGCCGGAGGATGATGATAATCTGCCGCCGGAGAAAAGAAAAGGACACTTCGAGCGAAACGAAGAAAATCCACTGGAGTGTGATGTGCTCATTATCGATGAGATGAGTATGGTGGATATTTTTCTCATGCATGCACTGCTCCGGGCAATCCTGCCCGGCACGAGACTCATCATGGTCGGCGATGCGAATCAGCTGCCGTCCGTCGGCGCCGGCAATGTCCTCCGAGATATTATTAATGCCGGTGTGATCCGGACGATCCGGCTGGAGCATATCTTCCGTCAGGCGGCAGAGTCCGATATCGTCGTGAATGCCCATCGGATCAATGCCGGTGAATCGGTCGATCTCGGCAAAAAATCAAAGGACTTTCTCTTTATTCGGATGCGGCGGCCGGAGGATATCATGCAGGGCATCGAGACACTGCTTCTCGAGAAACTGCCCAGGTATCTTCATGTGGATCCACTGGATATCCAGGTTATGACGCCGCAGCGGAAGGGCATCCTCGGTGTAGAGAATCTGAATAGGGTTTTGCAGGATGTGATGAATCCGCCGGCGCAGGGAAAGCCGGAGAAGGAGCTTTCCGGCACACGCTTCCGGCTTGGTGACAAGGTCATGCAGATTCGTAATGACTACAATCTCGTATGGGAGATCCGGGGCCGATACGGGATAGCGACAGAAAAAGGCGAAGGCGTGTTTAATGGAGACATTGGCATCATCCGGGAGATTAACAGTTTCGCAGAGACCCTGACGGTACAGTTTGATGACCGGTTCGTCGAGTATGGCTTCAAGGACTGTGATCATCTGGAGCTTGCCTATGCGATCACGATTCACAAATCCCAGGGCTCAGAGTATCCGGCGGTGATCATCCCGATGTATCAGGGACCGCAGATGCTGATGAATCGGAACCTTCTGTATACGGCGGTCACGCGGGCGAGGGGCTGTGTCTGTCTCGTCGGCGATCCGGAGATTTTCAATATGATGCTCAAGAACGCACGGGAGGCAAAAAGGTATTCGACACTGGCGGATCGGATCCGGGAGATCGCGGATCGGAAGACAACCGTAGGCGATGTCGTGAATCCCTTCGAGTCCAAGGATGAGGCGATGGATTTTCCGGATTTGCCCGAATAGGTTTAACGAAAAAATAGAGAGATGGTTAGATGTTCCTAAAAAGGATGTCGTTTTGAATCGAACAGTAAAAAGAAGACATTGAGTGGAAAGAGGTAAATGGAAGAGTATAGAAACAATATAACGCTAGGAGCAAGAAATGTTTGTCCTGAAGATGGGAACGGAAAAAGCCTGGAACGCGCGTTTCAGGCTGGTCTTTCTGCGCTGTTTCCGAGGCATTGTCCGGTCTGCCATGATATTGTACAGCCGCGTGGCGCGCTGATCTGTCCGGAATGTGAAAAGAGGCTTCACTTCGTGGAGGCGCCGACCTGTCTTATCTGTGGTAGGGAAATTCAGGATGAGACGGAGGAGCTCTGCTCGAACTGCAAAAGGCATCATTTTTCCTTTGAACGGGGTATCAGTCTTCTTCAATACGATCAGGTGACTGCAGATTCTATGGCGAAAATCAAGTACCTCGGTGCGAGAGAATACCTTGAGTATTATGGAAAAAAGGCAGCAGAGCGTCTCGGGGAGGATATTTACCGCATGAAACCGGATGCGCTGGTGCCGGTACCGGTTCATGTCTCCCGTCGGAGAATACGTGGCTATAACCAGGCAGGCGTTCTCGCGGAGATTCTCGAGAAAGAACTCGATATTCCGGTTTATGAGGATGCAATTAGAAGAAATAAAAGGACAGCAGCGCTCAAATCACTAGGGGCTGGCGAGCGTTTGAAGAGTCTGAGCGCAGCCTTCGAGCGGGGCGTGATTCCGAAAGATCTGAAAACGGTCCTCCTTGTCGACGATATCTTCACGACCGGCGCCACGATGGAAGCCTGTACCCGCATCCTCCGCCATGCCGGCGTTAAAACGGTTTATTGTCTAAGTTTATGCATTCGCTCAGAACGATAAAAATCCATTGACGCGCCGTCATTTACGTGCTATATTGTGGCAGTAAACGAGGGCTTGGCCCTATTTTTTATGCACTAATTTCGTAGTCATGCGAAGTTAACAATCATTGGAGGTGAATAGCCGTGCGCACAAAGATTATTTTAGCATGTACAGAGTGTAAGCAGAGAAACTATTTCCTTACGAAGGATAAGAAGACACATCCGGAGAGAATGGAAGTTAAGAAGTACTGCAGATTCTGTAAGAAGCACACGCTTCATAAGGAGACCAAGTAATGAGTTCCGATAAGAAGACTTCTCGTGTTTCCGCATTTTTCAGCGGACTTAAAACGGAATATAATAAGATTATTTTCCCGACGAGACAGCAGGTCATGAAGGAGACTGGCGCGACGATCGCGGTGAGCTTCCTCATCGGCGTTCTTATTGCGTTACTTGATGTCATCATGAAGTCAGGACTTGGACTGATCATTAAGTAAAGGGGAAGCGATGTCAGAGACGAATTCTGCAGCCCGCTGGTATGTCGCACATACCTATTCGGGTTATGAGAACAAGGTTAAGATGGATCTTGAAAAGACAATCGAAAATCGTGGTCTCCAGGATCTCATTCTTGAAGTCAGTGTTCCGGTTCAGCCTGTTATCGAGATGAAAAACGGGACTGAAAAGAAAACAGACAAGAAGATGTTCCCTGGTTATGTGCTTGTCAATATGGTCATGAACCAGGAAACCTGGTATGTTGTACGGAACACCCGTGGCGTGACAGGCTTTGTAGGTCCCGGATCCGAGCCGACTCCGCTCTCCGAAGAGGAGATCAGAAGTCTTGGCTATAGAGAGTCCGAGATCCTCGTTGATTTCGCGGTCGGCGACACGGTGACGGTTACTTCCGGTGCATGGAAGGATACTGTCGGTGTCATCAAGGAAATCAACGACCAGAAGAAGACCGTTACCATCTCGGTGGAGATGTTCGGACGGGAGACCCCTGTAGAGTTATCCTACGGGGAAGTCGAGAAATTAAGATAACACAGTTTGGGAGGGAGAATTCCCGTAATTATCCCGTAATTACCACAAGGAGGTGCCTGAAATGGCAAAGAAGATCACAGGTTATATCAAGTTACAGATTCCGGCAGGTAAAGCAACTCCTGCACCACCAGTTGGCCCGGCACTCGGACAGCATGGTGTAAATATCGTTGCATTCACTAAGGAATTTAATGCAAGAACAGCAAACGAGGGTGACGTGATCATCCCGGTTGTTATTACTGTATATTCAGACAGAAGCTTCAGCTTCATCACGAAGACTCCGCCTGCAGCCGTTCTCATCAAGAAGGCCTGCAAGCTTCAGAAGGCTTCCGGTGAGCCGAACAAGAACAAGGTTGCTACTATCAGTAAGGCTGATCTCCAGAAGATTGCAGAGACAAAGATGAAAGATCTTAATGCTGCATCACTGGAAGCTGCTATGTCGATGATCGCAGGTACCTGCAGATCCATGGGCGTAGAGGTAGAGAAGTAATAGGGAGGTCATACTGATATGAAAACTGGTAAGAGATATACAGAAGCAGCAAAAACTGTCGACAGAAGCGTAAAGTATTCTGAGGCAGATGCAATTTCGCTTGTAAAGAAGAATGCAACAGCAAAATTCGACGAGACCATCGAGCTTCACATCAAGACAGGTTGTGATTCCCGTCATGCAGATCAGCAGGTTCGTGGTTCTGTCGTCCTTCCGGCCGGCACAGGTAAGAAGGTAAGAGTCCTCGTATTTGCAAAGGGCGCTAAGGCTGATGAAGCTACAGCAGCTGGTGCAGATTTCGTAGGTGCAGAAGACCTCATCCCGAAGATTCAGGGTGGTTGGTTTGATTATGATGTAGTCATTGCTACACCGGATATGATGGGCGTTGTAGGACGTCTCGGCCGTGTACTCGGACCGAAGGGTCTCATGCCGAACCCGAAGACCGGTACGGTTACCATGGATGTTACCAAGGCAATCACTGAGTCTAAGGCTGGTAAGGTTGAGTATCGTCTTGACAAGGCTAACATCTTCCACGTTGCAGTCGGTAAGGCTTCCTTCTCCGACGAGCAGCTTAAGCAGAACATCGATGCGCTCATGGGCGCGATCGTAAAGGCTAGACCGGCAACACTTAAGGGTACATATCTTAAGTCTGCTACACTGACCTCTACGATGGGTCCTGGCGTGAAGGTTGATACCCTTCAGTTCGGTGCCTGAAAAATTTGATGTTGACATCCGGCTTGCCGGATGCTAACATACATCCGTATTTACCCTGAGACAGCAGGTGATCCATATGGATCGTAAGCATAGCGCCTGCCGAGGAAGATATAAACATTTATGTTTATTACCCCTGTGTCTCTAGGCACAGGGGTTTTCCTTACTAAAAGGTTTATACGAAATCTTATAAAGGAGGAAAAACCAAAAGATGGCAAAGGTTGAGTTAAAGCAGCCGATTATCGACGAGATTAAGTCTCTTCTTGACGGTGCCGTTTCTGTGACTGCTGTTAAGTACATTGGTCTTACAGTTGAGCAGGATACACAGCTTCGTAAGCAGTTAAGAGAGGCTGGTGTTACTTATAAGGTATTTAAGAACACCCTCATTAAGAGAGCTGCAGAGGGAACCGATTTTGCTCAGCTTGATGAAGTCCTTGAGGGACCGACAGCGATCGCTGTTTCCAAGGATGATGCCGCAGCGGCAGCTAGAATCATCAAGAAGTTTGCAAAGGATGCTCCTGTTCTTGAGCTCAAGGCAGCTGTAGCCGAGGGCACCTACTACGACAGCAAGGCAGTTCTTGCACTCGCAGATATCCCTTCCAGAGAAGAGCTTCTTTCGAGACTGTGTGGTTCTCTTCAGAGCCCGGTTACGAATTTCGCTCGTGTTCTCAAGCAGGTTGCAGAAAAGAACGAAGAGCCGGCTGCATAAATATCGCAGCATGAGGCTAAGGAAGCCGGAAAGCGGCTTCAAATCTAATTTTTATCAAGAAATCAGAACATGTGCATAAGCACAAATTTTATTGGAGGAAATCAAAATGGCTAAGTTAACTACAGAAGAGTTTATTGCAGCTATCAAGGAGCTTTCCGTTGTAGAGCTTAATGACCTTGTAAAGGCTGTTGAGGAAGAGTTCGGTGTATCTGCAGCAGCAGGTGTTGTTGTTGCTGGTCCTGCAGCAGGCGCTGCTCCGGCTGAGGAGAAGACTGAGTTCGACGTAGAGCTCACAGAGGTTGGTGCTAAGAAGATCAACGTTATCAAGGTTGTTCGTGAGGCTACTGGTCTTGGTCTTAAGGAAGCTAAGGACGCTGTTGAGGCTGCTCCGAAGGTTATCAAGGAAGGCCTTGCTAAGGCTGACGCTGAGGCTCTCAAGGCTAAGCTCGAAGAGGCTGGCGCTAAGGTTACTCTTAAGTAATCTTCTGCCTGAAAAGGAAATTTACCCGCGGGCTGCTGCGGGATATAAAAGAACCCTTTTTGTGCCAAAGATGGCACAGGAAGGGTTCTTTTTGTTTTTAACCTGTTCTTCATCACTATATAGTATTATAGCGTGTCTGCAGATTGTACTTGATCAGGGCAGAATAAATTGATAGCAGTAATAGCAAGCATAACGAAACGGTATAAAGACGTAAATCAACGTGTCTTTTATTAGAAAATACCAAAAATACGTATAAAATGTGTAATATAAGAATATAAAATGAATATAAATGATAATAAATTCGATATGATACACAAAAATGCATATAAATATACTAAAAGCTGAAAATTAGTTTATCGTTGACAAAAGACCATTAAAGGCATAGTATTAAAAACGTTCTGGAGAGGAGAAATAAACAGGACAGAACGTTTTAGAGGAGGATAATTATGAAAAAGGTAATTTCTGTAGCGATGAGTGTTCTGATGGCTGCATCCGTTTTAAGTGCATGTGGATCTTCGTCATCAGGTACTGCTACGACAGCGGTAGCGACGGCGGCAGCGGCAACAGAGGCAGCTACGACAGCAGCGACCACGGTGGCAGCGACGGAAGCAGCTACGACAGCAGCGGCAGAGGCAGCCGGTGATGCGGCTGCAGCAGTAGCAGGCAAGACCTATAAGATCGCAATTGATCAGGCCTTTGCACCATTCTCAATCCAGCAGGATGACGGCAGCTACAAGGGCATCGATGTCGAGCTCATCACAGCGATTGCTGATACAGAGGGTTTCACAGCGGATATTAAGCCGATGGATTTCTCGGCGATTATTCCTTCACTTGTTTCCGGCACCATTGATGGCGGCTTAGGTTGCATGAGCGTGACGGATGAAAGAAAGGAAACTGTAGATTTTTCCGATCCTTACTATGAGGATGGTCTTGCTCTTTATACGAAGGATGATTCCACGATCGCTTCTCTTGATGATCTCAAGGGCAAGAAGCTTGCCGTAAAGGAAGGCACACAGGGTGCGCTTTGGGCCGAGGATAACAAGGATAAGTATGGCTTCGAGTATTCCACACTTGCCGATTCCGCTTCTACAGCCATGGCAGTTAAGAATGGTCAGGCCGATGGTTCTCTCGAGGATTATCCGGTTATTGCTTATGAAATTTCCATCGGTGAGCAGGAAGGCCTTAAAGTAGCTGTAGAGGCAGTCAATGAGCCGGGCGACATCGCAATGTCCGTCAATAAGGGCCAGAATCAGGAGCTGCTGGCAGCCTTCAATGAAGGACTTGCGAAGATCAAGGCAGATGGAACCTATGACAAGATTCTTGCCGAGTATGAGAAATAATTCATAGCTTTGTCTATTGAACGTATCCGAAAGGACGGAAAGCCAAATTCGTTCGTTTCCAGTCTGATCGATACGATTGAATAGAACGTGATTTTCCTGAGGGGAGTGCATGGTGCGAAATAGTTGTCGGGAGAATCACAGACAAAAGGGGATTTCTTTACAGATCCCCTTTTATTTCAGTTAAGGTAATTTAGTGCGGCATACGAGTTTTTGACGCAGTACGTGAAGTGGCGGATGACAAGACAGCCGTGCGAAGCAAACAGTGTGCAGGAGAAAGCATTATGGCAGACTACTTTTCGATGTTTATTAAATACCTTCCGAGACTTTTAGGCGGCCTCCGGATGACAATTTTGATCGCGATATTTGGACTTTTGATCGCGGTGATACTGGGCGTGTTTCTCTGCATTCTGTCCATCAGCGGAAAAAAGGTGCTCGTAAAGATCGCAAATTTTTATATCACGATCATTCGAGGGACACCGCTCATGATTCTTGCACTGTTTCTGTACTTTGGTGTCATCAAGGACAGTCTGCCGCTCGTTATGAGTGCGTCTCTGATTCTCGGGCTTAATGCTTCCGCCTTCATGGCTGAGATCTTCCGTGCCGGTATTCAGGCCATCGACTACGGGCAGATGGAGGCGGCGCGGTCTCTCGGACTCAGCTACGGCCAGACCATGCGAAAGATTATCCTGCCGCAGGCCTTTAAGATCATGATCCCGTCGCTCATGAATCAGTTCATTTCCTCCATCAAGGATACCGCGATTCTGTCAGCCATTTCCGTCAATGAGCTCACAATGGTGGCAAAGACGATCATTGCGAGAAATTTCAAGGCGTTTGAAATCTATTCCTATGCGGCAATCATTTACATCGTCGTCATCACGGCGCTGACCTTCCTCTCGAAATATGTCGAGAGGCGTCTCGCCTACGATAAGCGATAAGCCTTATGGATACGGAAGTGAGGTATAGAAATGAGTGATTCGATTATTTCAGTAGAACATCTTCATAAGGTTTTCGGTGAGCTGGAGGTTCTGAAGGATATTTCCTTTACAGTCGCACCGGGTGAAGTCGTCTGCGTCATCGGTCCGTCCGGCTCCGGCAAGTCGACGCTTCTCCGCTGCTTAAACAAGCTTGAGACCACCCAGGGCGGGGAGATCACAGTACTCGGCCAGAAGCTCCACGAGGTAAAAAATATCAACGCCTACCGGGAAAACATCGGCATGGTGTTTCAGCATTTTAACCTTTTTCCGAACTACACGGTGAAGGAAAATGTGACCCTGGCGCCGGTCATGCTGAAGAAAATGACGAAAGCCGAAGCAGAGAAGAAGGCACATGAGCTTCTCGAGCTTGTCGGCCTCGACAGTAAAGCGGATGTCTACCCGGTGACGCTGTCCGGCGGGCAGAAGCAGAGAGTCGCCATCGCAAGGGCGCTCGCGATGAACCCGAAGATCATGCTGTTTGATGAGCCGACGAGTGCGCTTGATCCGGAGATGGTCGGCGAGGTTCTTGACGTCATGAAAAAGCTCGCCTCCGAGGGCATGACGATGGTCGTCGTCACCCACGAGATGGGCTTCGCGAGAGAGGTGGCGAACCGCGTGATCTTCATGGAGGATGGCTATATCGTCGAGGAAAATACGCCGGAGGAGATGTTTAAGAATCCGAAATCAGAACGATGCAGAAAATTCCTCTCATCTGTTTTATAATGCTTACGGCACCGGCTGTGCGAGAATGTGCTTAAACCTTTAAATTGAGAGCAGCCGGCATCCTAAAAATGTATGAGGTAAAGAGGAATGAGAGAATTACAGCATTTTGCAGTGACGATCGCGCGGCTTTCCGGTGCGAAGGGGCATGATATCGGGAAACTTCTTTCAAGACGTCTCGGCGTTAATTTCTATGATAAAGAGCTTCTGGAGCGCGCGGCGAGAAGAACCGGCATCGATACAGAATTTATGAGCCAGCATGATGAAAGCGTAGAACGGCGTTTCCTTGCGCCACTGTTCGGCATCGAAAACGGCAGCGATACACTGGAGGACCGGCTTTTTAACAAGGAAGCAGAGGTCATTCAGGATTTGTATGAAAAGGAGTCATGTGTGCTCATTGGCAGACTGAGCGACTATATTCTACGGAATAAGAAGGATGTCATCAATGTCTACATCTATGCACCGGAAGACTTTCGGGTTGACACGATCATGGCGCAGAATGGAATCACGAGAAAGGATGCCAGAAAGCTGATCCGTGAGAAGGACGAGACGCGAGAAAACTACTATAAGTTCTATTCTATGAACCACTGGAACCAGAAAAAGGGAAAGGATATCATGATTGATTCCGAGAGCTTCGGCGTGGAGGGGTGTGTCGATATCCTCGAGGCCGCAGTCCGGAGCCGGTTCAGCGTCGAGAAAACGTAGAAGGAACAAACTGAATAAGTGGAATAGAAAAAGACCATGGAACCTTCTTCCGATTTCGCATATACTGTTATGAAAGGTAATTTTTAAACGCAAGAGGAAGGTATCATGGATCTTTTTGAATATATGGCGGAACAGAAGAAAAAGGATGAGGCGCCGCTTGCATCCCGGATGCGCCCGGAGACGCTCGATGAGGTCGTCGGGCAGGAGCATATCATCGGGAAGGATAAGCTTCTGTATCGGGCTATCAAAGCAGATAAGCTGAGCTCTCTCATCTTCTACGGGCCGCCAGGCACCGGCAAGACGACACTCGCACGGGTTATCGCGAACACGACGAGCGCCGATTTCGAGCAAGTAAACGCAACCATCGCGGGAAAAAAAGACCTCGAGGAGGTCGTCGCGAAGGCGAAGCAGAACGCAGGCGGCTATGGCAGGAAGACGATCCTTTTTATCGATGAGATTCACCGCTTCAACAAGTCCCAGCAGGATTATCTCCTTCCCTACGTCGAGGACGGCACACTCATTCTCATTGGTGCTACGACAGAAAACCCATATTTTGAGGTGAACGGCGCCCTGCTTTCGAGATCCCGGATCTTTGAACTCAAGCCACTAAGTGATGAAAATGTCGCAACACTGATTGACCGGGCCCTTTCAGACACGAAGAAGGGCGTTGGCTCTTTTCATGCGGATATCACGGAGGATGCGAAGCATTTCCTTTCGGACTGTGCGGGCGGTGATGCCCGTGCCGCGCTGAACGCGATCGAGCTTGCGGTGCTCACGACGGACAGAGCATCAGACGGCGCAATTCACATTACACTGCCGGTAGCGGAGCAATGCATACAGCGCAAGGCCATCCGCTACGATAAAGATGGCGATAATCATTATGATACGATCAGCGCCTTCATCAAATCCATGCGCGGATCGGACCCGGATGCCGCAGTTTATTACCTCGCCCGTATGCTCGAAGCTGGAGAGGATATCAAATTCATCGCACGCCGCATGGTGATCTGCGCTTCCGAGGATGTCGGCAATGCTGACCCCGAGGCGCTGGTGGTGGCGACAAGCGCATTTCTTGCCATCGAGCGTGTCGGGATGCCCGAAGCCCAGATCATTCTGTCCCAGGCCGCCAGCTATATTGCCTCCGCGCCGAAGTCCAACGCCTGCGTTACGGCGATCTCGGAAGCGACAGCCGAGGTCAGAAGCTCCGGCAGTCTGCCGATTCCGTCCTATCTTCAGGATGCACATTATAGCGGAAGTGCGAAGCTATCCCGCGGCGTCGGTTACCTTTATCCACATGATTTCCCTGGAAATTACGTCGAACAACAGTACCTGCCGGACGAAATTCGCGATAAGGAGTATTATCATTTTCCGCATCCGCATAGGAAAAAGTCATGAACAGCCTCAATTTACATAGAGGAAGGTCATAAAAGACCATTTTCAGACTACGATAGATAGAAGATCGCCGCAAAGACTTTACATTGCGACGATTTTTTAATAAAGTGTAAGAGTTTTTTTAATGAACTTTGACATTTTACGTGCTATGGTAATACACGCGTGATTTTTTAGCATTTGAGGAGAATAATTATGAAGAAGATTTTATATGCCGCGATTCTTTCCGCGGCAGTTGTATCACTCGCTGCTTGCGGCAGCAAATCATCGGACAGCGGAGCTAAGGATAATTCCGCATCAACGGAAACAACAGAAGCTTCGGACAACGGTCAGGCTGACGCTGCGGAAACAACTTCTCTGGATGATTCGACCGACGGACCGGTGGATACGACGGATCTCGGATCTTCAGATTGTACGGTTCAGAAGCTCGAGGGCAATAACCTTACCGTTGAGCTCGATGATGGAAGCTCAATGACCTTTGATATCTCGGAAGCGTATGTCAATCCCGCATGGCAGCTTATGACCGGTGATGAGGTCAATGTTTACTTCGAGGGCGAGGAACCGACAGACGGTATGAAGGTCCTGGAGGTAGCGATGGCTGTACCGTATGAGTACACATCGGAAAGCTATGACGAGGATCCGCAGGTTTATGGTGAGGTTACGGCAGTTTCCGCTGACTCAATCTCTGTTGTCGAGAATGAAGGCCGTGAGCCGGAAGAAGGCGGACCGGTGGATGGTACCGAATATACCTTCAAGCGTCCGTCCTATGAGACCGTTGTCGGTGATCCGAAGGTTGGCGACAGCGTACAGGTGCTGTATCTTGGTGACCTTACGAATGCCATTTCATATCGGATCTGTACAGAAGCGATGATGGATGACCCGAAATCGGATATTTATGAGATTCAGGGAACGCTTGCACAGTTTAAGGCTGGCATCATTTATTTGAAGACGGATGAAGGAGATGTGTTCGGTTTTAATCCGGATGGCGATGAAAAGCTCATCGCGGAAGCGAAGAAGGATGTCGGTAAGAAGGTACGAATCAGTTATACGGATTCGCTTCGCATGCGTGTTTCGTCCTGTGACGGCATCACGGTAGTTGAATAATTTAAGAAGTGGCTGTCGCAGAACGCGACAGCCATTTTTGTTCCTCACGTCGGCACGAAAAAGGCTGCCGCATTCTGCGACAGCCGAATCCTAAGTATCCTGGCTTTACTCCTCGATCACTTCAATCTTTAAGTAATCAAAGCTGATGGGTTCGACGAAGCTGTCGCTTCGGAAGAGGGTTTTTGATTTTTTCTGGAATTCACGGATATTCGGGTCGAGCCAGATGGGTACGGCGAGATCCATGTATTCACAGATTTCCTGCAACGCCTTAAAGACATGTTCGGTTCTCGACACATCGTAGCCAGTCTGTCTTGAAACACAGTCCCGGATCATCCGGCCGTCTTTATAGAGTTCGCCACTCATTCGAAACATAGAAGCTCCTTATTGATAATTTACAGATAAAAATGCGAAATTGTTCATAGATTGTTCAAAATGAACATATATTATGATAATGTTTACGACAAACATACTTGAAAAAGTTTGGAAAGTAAAGATGTGCAGCGAAGCCGGGTGCATGGCGGCAGGAAGCATTGGAAAAGGCACCTGCGGTAAGCGCTGCAGATTATCATAGAATCCGGAGGCGGATAGTATCATGGGGCAGGAAACGGAGAATCCGATTGAGTTTCTAAATGCGGCCGAAGAAGCCGTCAGTGCGTATAGCGAGCTGAAAAAGAGTCTCGAGGAGGAAAGAGACAGGGAAAAGAACGCCGGACAGGCGCTGGAAAAAGAGAAGAAGCGCGTTCAGGAGAAGATCGAAAAGACCATCAAAACGCGGCAGGATGAGGTGACATCGACCTATGATGCCGAGATCGGAAAGATCGATACGCGGCTTAAAAAAGCCACACAGGAGCGCGAAAAGGCCCGTAAGGAGGGCGTAAAGGGAAGAATCCGTACCGAGACGGAGCCCTTTCTCGTCGAGAACAAGGAGCTTAGGCGCCAGATTAAAGCAGTCATGAAGCAGAACAATGTCTCCTCCTTCTGCACGACGGATGTGTTTTACACCTTCTTTAAGCCATCAGGCTTTAAGGAAATTCTGACACTGATCCTGGTATTTGCCATCATCTTTGCACTGCTTCCCTATATCATCTACATGCTGATCCCGCAGCATAAAGAATTTATGCTGTTTATCATTTACCTTGTTGACATTTTCATCTTTGGCGGTCTTTATGTGCTCATTAACAATCGAACCGTCGGGAAGCACGGCGAAACGATCCGACAGGGCAGAGATATCAAAAACAGAATCCGCGCCAATAAGAGGAAGGTAAAGAAAATCAAGCGCTCCGTGCACAGAGATCCGGGCGAGGAGCATTATAATCTCGAGTCCTTCGATGATGAGATCGCGAAGATCCGTCAGGAAAGAAACGATGTCATCGCGAAGAAGCAGGCCGCGGAAAACACCTTCGAAACGGTCACAAAGAACATCATCACGGACGAGATCGAGTCCGGTGCACGCGAGACCATCGAAGCCCTTTCAAAGGATTTCAGCGATTCCACAGAAAAAAGAAAAGCCCTCGAGTCGGAAGAACAGGCAAAGGCTCTCGAGCTTTCGAAGACCTACGAGCAGTACATCGGAAAGGCCCACATGAACGAGACTGACATCGAGCGGATCCGTGAAATGCTCACAGCAGGCACCGCCACCTCCGTCATCGACGCCGTCTCGAAGATTGACCACCCGGAAACTGGCGAAGCAGAAACGAAAGGAAGAGATTAATGAAGAAACACTGGCTACGAGGCTTTTCAGGGTACTTGAGCGTCCCGGTTGCTTAGCCAGTGGTGTAGGCATTAGCGGAAGGAGTTGGTAGACGCGTCATAATGATAGTCTATCGCCGCGAGCTTTTCGGTCAGCGCTGCTTCATCGAGATCCAGCGCCCGGCACAGTGCGGTCAGCGAATCGAAATTGTCTCGAAGCTCGGTGTTTATGTAGCTTAACAGCATGACAGGATCCTTAGGTATAGACACAATATTTCCTTTCTTGTCTTAAGAAGACACGGTGAGTATAATGCTTATGTATTTTTCATAAAATGCAAAAGGAGTATAGCACATGAAGGATGACAATTGTATTTTTTGTAAGATAGCGAATGGGGAAATCCCGTCGACAACGCTATATGAGGATGACACTTTCCGCGTGATCTTCGATCTTAATCCGGCGACGAAGGGACACTGCTTGATCCTCCCGAAGGAGCATTATGAGAATCTGACGGTACTGCCGGACGAGACGGCTGCCAAGGTGCTGCCACTTGCCGGCAAAATCGGCAAAGCAATGGAGGAGGCACTCGGCGCCAAGGGCTTCAATGTCGTTCAGAATAACGGCGAAGCAGCGGGCCAGACCGTGCATCATTTCCACACGCACATTATTCCGCGCTACGGTAATCCTGACGAAATGGTACTCTGGAAGCCGGGTACTTCGACACCGGAGGGTCTCCGCGAGGTCTGCGAGGAGATTAAGGGTAAGCTTGGATGACGAAACAGAGAATCGTGCTGACCGGCGGCGGAACAGCCGGTCATGTGACGGCGAATATTGCATTACTGCCAGGCCTCCGCGAGGAGGGTTATGAGGTTTACTACATCGGCTCCTACCAGGGCATCGAAAAGACCCTGATGGCGGAGCAGGGCGTCCCGTACACCGGCATCGCGACAGGCAAGCTTCGCCGCTATTTTGATATCAAGAATTTTTCTGATCCCTTCCGTGTCATCAAGGGTTATTTCGAAGCAAAAAAAGCACTGAAGAGCATTCGCCCGTCTATCGTCTTTTCGAAGGGCGGCTTCGTCGCGGTACCGGTCGTGTACGCAGCACATAGCCTCCATATTCCGGTCGTCACACATGAATCCGACATGACGCCCGGCCTGGCAAACAGGCTTTGCCTGAAATATGCAGAGAAAATCTGCTGTAACTTCCCGGAAACACTTGAAAAGCTTCCGAAGGACAAGGCTGTTCTGACTGGCGACCCCATCCGCGCAATGCTTCTTTCGGGTGACCGTGCAGAGGGTCTCCGTATGAACGGCTTCGATGGCACGAAGCCGGTGCTCATGATCATCGGCGGCTCACTTGGCTCCGTCGCGATCAATCAGGCCGTCAGAGCGTCACTGCCAGAGATTCTAAAAACCTTCGATGTCATTCATGTCGCCGGCAAAGGACACCTTGATGAAACACTCGAAGGCACCCCGGGCTATAAACAGTACGAATATATCGGAGACGGCCTGCAGCATCTCTATGCGGCTGCAGATCTCCTTATCTCAAGAGCCGGAGCAAATGTCATCTGCGAGATTCTCGCACTCAAGAAGCCAAATATTCTGATTCCGCTGCCGCTTGATGCATCCCGCGGCGATCAGATTCTGAACGCACAGTCCTTTGAAAAGCAGGGCTTCAGCGTCGTGCTGGACCAGCACGAAATCGAGAAAGAGCCGGAGAAGCTCCTTGAAAGCATCCGTACCACCTACGAAAATCGCGGGAAATACATCAAAGCGATGGAAGAAGCACAGGAGGAATCCGGTGCGGATCAGGTACTCAGAGTCATTGACAGCGTCGTCAAAGGAAAGGAGAAGATATGATTGGTATCATCGGTGCAATGGATGAAGAGGTCGCTAAGCTAAAGGCGGACCTTACAGATACGATGGAAGAGCAGCACACAGGACTCACCTTCGTAACCGGAAAGCTGTCCGGCAAGGATGTCGTCGTAGTCCGTTCCGGCATCGGCAAGGTCAACGCCGGCGCCTGCACAGCCGTGCTGATCGACCGATACCATGTAGACTATGTAATCAATACCGGCATCGCCGGCTCACTCGATGCTCATATCGATATCGGAGACATCGTACTTTCCGAAGATGCCGTCCAGTATGACATGGACGCCACCAATTTCGGTTATCAGCTCGGTGAGATCCCGCGTGTCGGCACCATGGCCTTCAAGGCATCCGATACACTTATCGGCATCGCCGAAGAAGAAAACAAAAAGGTTAACCCGGAGATCCGGACCTTCATCGGGCGTGTCTGCTCCGGTGACAAGTTCGTCTCGGACCATGAGACCAAGGACTGGATCATCTCCCATTTCCAGGGCCGCTGCTGCGAGATGGAGGGAGCCGCCATCGCCCAGATCGCATGGCAGAATAAGGTACCCTTCCTCATCGTCCGCGCCATTTCCGACAAGGCCGACGACTCCGCCACCGAGGACTACCCGACCTTCGAGAAAAAGGCCATCACCCACTGCGTGAACCTTACCGAAGCAATCATTAAGAGAATATAAAAAAAGCTGACGCGTAAGCGTCAGCTTTTTTTACAGTTCAGTCATGTTGTATGGAATATTTTCTTCCTCCAAAATCCGCTTTTCTCTTGTATGGCATGTAAACAGGAGAATCTGGCCGGTGTGAATTTCGGTGATGAAGTGGAGAGCGGAGCGGAGGCGGTCCTCGTCATACATCGCGAAGGAGTCATCGAAGATGAGTGGCAGACGATCCGTGACGGAGGACTGCAGGAGACTCGCGGCTGCGAGCCGGACCGCAAGATAGATCTGGTCCATCGTACCCGAAGAAACATCCTCAAGCGGCACCATCTTATCCGGTGTGTTCATGTAGATATTGAGCTTCTGGTCAATCCACATAGAATCGTAGATGCCGCCGGTGATGCCGGAGATGAGCTTACCGGCTTCTTCATTGAGATAATGTCCGAAGCTCTGTCCGATGGTTCCTGTAAGTTCTTCAAGCGTCTCGATCGCAAGACTTAAGGCATCTAGCTTTTCAGAGATTTCCTTGTTCCGCTGCACGGTACCGGCGAGAATGTCCGCCTGATTCCGGATACTGGAAAGATGCTGCAGCTTGCCATCAAGCTCGCTCTGCTTTTCATTTTCCTTCTGCAGCTCGAAATCATATTTTCGTTCATCTTCAGAGAGTGTCTGAAGCTCCTGCGTCAATGCGGCAAGCTCCGCTTCATCGGCATGCAGTGAATCGGATGTATCGATCAAGGCCTTCATATGGGTATGAAAAGCATCCATTGCTTCTGCTGTAATATCCCCGGCGCCGAACTGCTTCGTGAGGATTCCACGGATCATTGCGGCGGCAGCATCCAGAGACTTTTTTCTCCGGCTTCTTCGTACAAACAGAAAGAGACTGATGACCAGAAGAAGTACAGAGATACCGGCACACACCACCAAAAGAACCGGCGGATTAAAATTCATCGCAGCTAATGCTGCAGCCATCGGTGGCAGCTGTCCTCTAATGGAAAGATAGATTAGGACAGAAAGAACGGCGCCAAAAAGCGTCAGCGCAAGGAGAAGAATCGGTGCGATCAAAGCATTAGCGCCGGCTTTCCCGGAGAGCGTCTGATACGTCTGATAAGCTGTATCTGTCCGCTGGACCGCCTCTTCTATTTCCGGCGGCTCGTGGAAGCCGGACTGCTCCATCGTCGTCTGCTCTGATGCGATACGCTGAAGGAGAAGCTCCTTTTTTGTCTGCCGGTCAATCTCGCGGTCTCTTGTCTCCTCACGAAGCGACTGGATTTTTCGATATTCATTGGCATATTCCGGCTTCGCGATTTCCTTCTCCATATTCCGGATTTCTCCGACAAGGGAAGCATAGGATTTCGCAGCCTGCGGCACTAGTTGATGTGACAGCGCATTTTTCTCGGCATCCAGATCATTGATCGCATCCTCTGCGCTCAAAGAAAGATCACCGGTTGTAGAAAGATTCCGGATATATTTCTGGAGTTCAGCGACCATCCCCTGCCCGGTTGCCGAGCGGAGTTGTCCGATGCTGACGGTATTGTCAAACGTAGTTTCCGTTACCGTACCAAGCATCGTCTTAAGAAAAGCCTCCGGGTCTTCGAGCGCGATCCCCTTCTCAACATCGAGAATGGATAGAGTTTCTGCATTTTCCTGAAAGTTTCTCTGAATCTCGTACTGTCTACCCTCCTGCTCCAGAAGCAGTGTACCGCCGTATTCCTCCGGCGACTTCCAGGGCTCATACTTCGTGCGGAGGTCATGCTCAGGACCATGACCGGGAATTTTATGGAAGCCGTAAAGCATCGCCTTGATAAACGCATGCAGTGTGGACTTTCCCGCCTCATTTTTTCCGTAAATGATATTCAACCCCTGTTCACAGGATATATCGAGCTGATGAAATTTTCCAAACCCATCAATATGAAGACGGACTAGCTTCATGTTCTGTTCTCCTTATCCCTTTCAAGCAGTGCGCGAATACCATAATACAGAGCCTGCTTCTCTACGTTACTCATTGCGGAGGGATCCTCACCCATCAGCTTCCGGATGTAGAAGCCGATAATATCAGACGGATGCTGCCGGTAAATCTCAGAAAAATCATAGTCCGGCTCACTTTCATCGATAAACTCGAGAATCCGGTAATTGTTTCGGAGACTCGAGAGATCCAGCTCCGTATCCGGCGAATGCTTACCTGTGATGCGGATCGTGAAGATATTTTGATCTCCATACTTTTTCATACGCTGTGTGATCCGGGACAGGAGCGAAAGCGCCGTCGTCTTCGGATTGATCGCGCTGTCAACGGTGATATAGTCGACATCGGTATTCTTAACAAATGTCAGACGGTCCATGTGATGTGAAATCGGATTGATATCGCCGGTATAATAACCGTGATCGCCAGCGTCCTCCGAAGATAAAACCTCTGGTGACCCCGGATAAATGATCTTGCCAGTCTCGATCTCCGCAGCACTGTTCAGGTGCCCGAGTGCAATATAGTCAAAAGGCAGTGCGGACAAGGTCGAGATGTCTACCGGCATATGATTCTGGTCTCCGCCATGGGCAAGGAGAATATGGATCCGCCCGTTATCCTCTGGCTTTACCGTGTCAATCACGGTATCCGTCAGCGTTTTCGCATGATAGGAAAAACCATATACCTCGGTGTTGATATCACTGAAATAAATGCTTTCCACCTGATCGGAAAGAAACCAGTGGACGTTCTGACTCCAGTTAAAGCTAAGAAGCGCCGAATTAGGACTCACATAGTCATGCTCTCCCGATATAATGACGACATGCGTGGCAGGGATGGAGCTAAAGAGATAATTCAGCTCTTTAAGGTCCTTATTCATCGGCTGAAAATCAAAGAGATCGCCGGAGATGAAGAGACAGTCCGCACTGGTGTCCCTGGCTTTATCGATGATCCGCCGGAAGGAAGCCTTGATATCATTCGAGCGGTCCTTGCTCCAGGGCATGTCAGCATCCGGCATCATCCCCCAATGTACATCTGCTGTATGGATGAATCGCATAAAATTACCTCAAAAGGAATAAGAAGGCATCGCAAGCGATGCCCTTGAACGCGCTCGCCGCTAAGGCTTCGGGATAACAATAAAAACCATGCCTAAGGGCATGGTTTTCAGAAAATCTGATCAGATCTCGCAGTTTCCGACGGTACGCGGGAACGGAAGGACATCACGGATGTTCTGCATGCCGGTGATATACATGACAGCACGCTCGAAGCCGAGACCGAAGCCACCGTGACGGGTTGTGCCATATTTCCGAAGATCCAGATAGAACTTGTACTGATCGAGGTTCATGCCGAGCTCCTTCATACGATTAAGAAGCTTATCATAATCCTCCTCACGCTGTGAGCCGCCCATGATCTCGCCGATGCCCGGAACGAGACAATCGACAGCAGCTACCGTCTTTCCGTCCGGATTCAGCTTCATGTAGAAGGCCTTGATCTCCTTCGGATAATCGGTTACAAATACCGGACGCTTGAAGATCTTTTCTGTAAGATACCGCTCATGCTCCGTCTGGAGATCCACACCCCAGGAAACCTTGTAATCAAACTCGTCGTTGTGCTCCTCGAGAAGCTTGACAGCCTCTGTATAGGTAACACGGCCGAACTGAGAGTTTACGACATGGTTGAGACGATCCAGCAGTCCCTTGTCGACATACTGGTTTAAGAAGGCCATCTCCTCAGGCGCATTCTCAAGCACATAGGAGATCATGAACTTCAGCATGTCCTCCTCAAGCGCGATGACGTCATCGAGATCCGCATATGCGATTTCCGGCTCAATCATCCAGAACTCTGCGGCATGACGCTGTGTGTTTGAATTCTCAGCACGGAAGGTCGGACCGAAGGTGTAAATATTACGGAAGGCCTGGGCGAAGGTTTCGCCATTGAGCTGCCCGGAAACCGTCAGAGAGGTTTTCTTGTTAAAGAAATCCTTGGAATAATCTACAGCGCCGTCCGCCATCGGGACATTTTCAAGTGGCAATGTCGTCACCTGGAACATCTCACCGGCACCCTCTGCATCAGAGGCCGTGATGAGCGGTGTGTGTACATAAACGAAGCCCCGCTCCTGGAAGAAAATATGAATCGCGTAGGCGATCAGTGAGCGAACACGGAATACAGCCTGGAAGGTATTCGTCCGTGGACGAAGGTGCGTCATCGTACGAAGATATTCCATCGTATGACGCTTCTTCTGGAGCGGATAATCAGAGCCCGCTGCGCCCTCGACAGAAATCTCTGTTGCCTGTACCTCAAACGGCTGCTTTGCCTCCGGTGTTGCGACGAGCTGACCCTTTACGATGACAGCTGTGCCGACGCCGAGCTTGCAGGCTTCCTGGAAATTTGACATGGTATCATGATAAACCACCTGAATCGGTGTAAAGAAGGTGCCGTCAGAAATGACTAAGAAGCCGAAGGCCTTTGAATCACGATTCGAACGAACCCAGCCGGCAATCTCGACAGCCTTTCCGTAAAAAGACTCCTTGTTTTTAAAAATTTCCCGTAAGGTAAGTATCTCCATAATGTTCCCCTTCTTGTAAATTCAACTGTCGCGGCACTGACCCGACAGCCTAAACTAAAGAAAAATTATACTTGAAAAAACGACTCATTTCAACGTGCAAGAAAAAGGAGTTTCCATAAACTTTACGAAAAAATTGCATAAATAATAAAAACAAAATTCAAAATTTATGTATAAAATTCATCATGCCGGATTAACAGAAAAATAATTACGTGGTATACTGTACATATCAAAAACTTTCCACACAGCTAGTTGGACATGAGGTGATGACGTGATTAAAAAAGAAATGATCGCCATGCTTTTGGCAGGCGGCCAGGGCTCTCGTCTTGGTGTTCTCACAAAAAATGTTGCAAAGCCAGCCGTATCGTTCGGAGGAAAGTACAAGATTATTGACTTCCCTCTTTCGAACTGCATTAACTCTGGTGTTGATACCGTCGGTGTACTGACCCAGTATCAGCCTCTTCGTCTTAATGCACACATCGGCATCGGTATTCCATGGGATCTCGACCGTAACCGTGGCGGTGTCTCCGTTCTCCAGCCGTATGAGTCGCAGAAGGGCTCTGACTGGTATTCCGGTACAGCGAATGCAATTTACCAGAACATAGCGTATATCGATACATATGATCCTGACTATGTTCTGATTCTTTCGGGCGACCATATCTACAAGATGGATTATGAGATTATGCTCGAATACCATAAGGCAATGGGCGCTGATGTAACCATTGCTTCTATGCCGGTTCCGATGGAGGAAGCAAGCCGGTTTGGTATTACCGTTACCGACGAGAATAACCGCATCATTGATTTCCAGGAGAAGCCGAAGGAGCCGAAGTCAAATCTTGCTTCGATGGGTATCTATATCTTCAACTGGAAGCTTCTTCGTGCAGCACTGATCGCAAATAAGGATGTGCCGGGCGAGGATTTCGGTAAGCATATTATTCCATATTTCTTTAATGGCGGAAAGAAGATCTATGCCTATGAGTTCAATGGCTACTGGAAGGATGTAGGAACACTGCAGTCCTACTGGCAGTCCAACATGGAGCTCGTCGCGATCATTCCGGAGTTCAATCTCTATGAGGAATACTGGAAGATCTATACGAAGACAGAGAACGCTGCGCCGCAGTTTATCTCGGATAAGGCAAAGGTTGAGCGTTCGCTTGTGGCCGAGGGCTGTGAGATCTTCGGTGAGGTACATAACTCTGTCATCGGTGAAGGTGTAACGATCGAAGAGGGCGCCGTCGTGACGGATTCCATCATTATGTCTAATTCGACGATTGGATCGGGCACGAAGATTGATAAGGGAATCATCGCAGAGAATGTCGTCATTGGCTCGAACTGCGAAGTCGGTGTCGGCGAGTTCGCACCGTCTACCTATGATGCCCGCGTTTATAACGCAGACCTTGCCACTATCGGTGAGAATTCAATCATTCCGGACAATGTCAAGATCGGAAGAAATACAGCAATCTATGGTGTTACCGAAGCTGGAGATTATCCTGATGGATCACTCCCGAGCGGTGGAGCCATCATTAAGGAGGCTACAACGGTATGAGAGCAATAGGTATCATTTTAGCGGGCGGCAACAACAAACGGATGAAGGAGCTTTCTAACAAGCGTGCGATCGCGGCGATGCCGATCGCGGGTTCCTTCCGGGCTATCGATTTTTCTCTTTCAAACATGTCAAATTCACATGTTCAGAAGGTTGCTGTACTGACACAGTACAACTCAAGATCTCTGAACCAGCATCTTTCCTCCTCGAAATGGTGGGATTTCGGCCGTAAGCAGGGCGGTCTCTATACCTATACACCGACCATTACAGCGGAGCACAGTGACTGGTTCCGCGGCACAGCAGATGCACTTTATCAGAATATTACATTTCTGAAGGAATCGCATGAACCATATGTCATCATCGCAAGTGGTGATGGTATCTATAAGCTGGATTATGGCAAGGTTCTCGAGTTCCATATCGAGAAGAAGGCTGATATCACAGTCGTTGTCAAGACACTGGACAGCGGTGACGACGCATCCCGCTTCGGCTGTGTCAAGATGAACGATGATCAGCGGATCGTCGACTTCGAGGAGAAGCCACTTCAGACGGATGCGAATACCATTTCCTGTGGTATTTATGTCATTCGGAGACGTCATCTCATTGAGCTTCTTGAGCAGGCGCATGAAGAGGATCGTGTAGATCTCGTACAGGACATCCTCGTACGGTACAAGAATGTTAAGAAGATTTACGGCTATAAGCTTAATACCTATTGGGCAAATATCGCATCCGTAGAGTCGTATTATAAGACAAATATGGCATTTCTCCGGAGAGATGTCCGTGACTTCTTCTTCCGTCAGCAGCCGCTCATCTATACGAGACTTGAGGATAATCCGCCTGCAAAGTACAATCCGGACAGTTCCGTCAAGAATTCACTTCTTGCCAGTGGCTGTATCATTAATGGTACGGTGGAGAACTCCATTCTGTTCCGTAAGGTTTATGTAGGCAACAATTGCGTGATCAAGAATTCCATCATTCTGAACGATGTTTATATCGGTGACAACACCGTCATCGAGAACTGTATCGTAGAGAGCCGTGATACGATTCGTGCCAATACGACGTATATCGGTACACCGGAAAATATCCGTATCGTCATCGAGAAGAATGATCGCTATCAGATGTAATCCGTAAGGAGGCAGAAGAGATGCAGATCACGGATATAAGGATCCGGAAATCCGAGCGCAACGGCAAGATTAAGGCTGTCGCTTCGGTAACCTTTGACAATGAATTTGTCGTGCATGATATTAAGGTACTGGAGGGTGCAAAGGGACTTTTCATCGCGATGCCGTCGCGGAAGACAAGTGACGGAGAGTATCGGGATATTGCACATCCGATCAAGACAGAGCTTCGGGATAGCATGCAGTCAGCGATTCTAGAGAAGTACCGGAACGAGATTGGGGATTCCGAAGAGTAAAATTTCAGAACTGTCGTACCATAGTGCGACAGTTCTTTTTTTGTGCTAGAATAAAAGCTCAACAGAAATAATAAACGATGTGGGGAGTGCTGTTTTATGCGGCATGCCCCGTTTGTGTATGTTTAAAAATAGATTGGAGGCTATATGTATCTGATTGTTGGGCTGGGGAATCCGGAGAGGAAGTATGTGGGGACGCGGCATAATACGGGCTTTGCGGTGATTGATGCGTTGATGGAGAAGCTCGGGGTCCAGGGGCTTTCGGAGACGAAATTTAACGGGGCTTATGCGAAGACGAATTATGAAGGGGAGCAGCTTATTCTCTTAAAGCCGATGACGTATATGAATGAGTCGGGGCAAAGTGTCGGGCCGATGAGTAATTTCTATAAGATACCGGCTGATCATATTATTATCTGTTCGGATGATATCAATCTCGATGTGGGACGTCTCCGGATCCGGCCGAGTGGTTCTGCGGGCGGCCACAATGGGTTAAAGTCGATCATTGCCTGTGTCGGGTCAGATCAGTTTCCGCGGGTGCGGGTCGGTGTCGGTATGAAGCCTTCGTATATGGATCTGGCGGATCATGTGCTGTCTAAGTTTTCGGCTGATGACCAGAAGCTTATGGAGACTGCCTATAAGGAAGCGGCGGATGCTGTGCTTGATATTGTGAAGAATGGTGTCGAGCATGCGGAAAATATATATAATCGGAAGAAGGCTGAGTGACGGAGTCGGTAATTTATGGGAATTTTCAATCCTTTTGAAGGAACCAAAGAATATGAGACACTGCTTTCGGATGTGCGGCATGGAAAAGGGCCAGTGGCAGTGACAGGTGCGGTTGATCCGGCGAAGACGCAGCTGCTTTCGGCTGTCAGTATGGATGATGTGAAAGGGGCATCGGGGACTGGTTGGAAGCTGTTTGTCGTGAAGGATGAAGCTTCCGGCAAGCGTTTTGTTCGGGATCTTCATGGCTTCGGAGAGGCGGCGTGGTTTTATCCGGCGAAGGATTTTCTGTTTTATCAGGCGGATACACAGGGGACGCTTCTCACACGGCAGCGGGTTGAGGTACTCCGGCATATTCTCGAGGATCGGGGCGGCGTCATCGTGACGACAATCGATGCACTGATGGATAAGGTGCTCGGACGGGAGACCTTCACAGAGGCGGTGCTGACGATCCGGCCCGGAATGGTCATCGAGCTTGAGGCACTGAATCTGAAGCTGTCGAAGCTTGGCTTCGAACGTGCATCAGAAGTTTCAGCCATGGGAGAATATGCGGTCCGTGGCGGCCTCGTGGATATCTTCCCGTTTAATGTGGAAAACCCGGTTCGTGTGGAATTCTGGGACACGGAGGTGGATAACCTTCGTACCTTTGATGTGGCTTCACAACGCTCGCAGGAAACACTTGAGTCGATTGATATTTATCCGGCGACGGATAAGGCGCGGAATTCGCAGGAGGAAAACCGAGAAGTGAGTCTTCTCGATTATTTTGATGAGAAGACCATCCTTTTTCTGGACGAACCGGACAGGCTTAAGGAACGTGGTAAGGCAGTCGAAGATGAGTTCCGGGAGAGCTTTGACCGAAGGACAGAGGAAGCTGCACGGAAGAAGGCAGCAGGTGTAGGCATTAGCGAGGAGGAAGCGGGTAAGGATCCGGATAAGCTGATCTATAGTGCGGATCAGGTGATGGAGAGGCTTGATACCGGGAGGACGGTGGCTTTCAGTACACTGGGGAACAATCTGTCGTGTATCGATGTAAAGAAGCTGGTCCATTTCGAGACGACGGAGGTGACACCGTATAAATCCGGCTTCGAGCTTTTGATTAAGGATCTGAAGGCATGGCAGAAGGAAAAATACAGGATCATTCTTTTAAGCCCGTCCCGGACGAGAGCCTCGCGGCTTGCGCAGAATCTCCGGGAGTATGACATTCGTGCATATTGTCCGGATGAAAATCAGAAGGCGTCCGAGGAGGATAAGGGCGCGGTGCAGGTGCTGTATGGTTTCTTAAACAGCGGTTATCAGGTACCGGCGGAGAAGTTCGTGGTGCTGACCGAAGGCGATATGTTCGGAAATCAGAACGAGGTCAAGCGGAAACGGAAGCAGAAGAAGCTCGACGGGCAGAAGATCGCGAAGCTTGAAGAACTGACGCCGGGTGATTATGTCGTACACGAGGACCATGGCATCGGCATTTACCGCGGGATCGAGCGTATCACGACGGAGGGCGTCGAGAAGGACTATATCAAGATTGAGTATGGCGATGGCGGGAATCTGTATCTGCCGGCGACCAGGCTCGAGGGTATCCAGAAGTATGCCGGGAAGGAAGCGAAGGCGCCGAAGCTGAATAAGCTGAATGGTACGGACTGGCAGAAGACGCGTTCCCGTGTGCAGCATGCGGTCAAGGAGATCGCACGGGATCTCGTCCGGATTTATGCGGCACGGCAGAAGGAATCCGGCTTCAAATTTAGCACGGACACGGTGTGGCAGAAGGAATTTGAAGAGATGTTTCCGTATGAGGAGACAGCGGATCAGACGCTTGCCATCGAAGCCACAAAGGACGACATGGAGAGTCATAAGATCATGGACCGGCTGATCTGCGGCGATGTCGGTTATGGTAAGACGGAGATTGCCCTGAGAGCAGCGTTTAAGGCGGTGCAGGATTCGAAGCAGGTGGCCTATCTCGTGCCGACGACGATTCTTGCGCAGCAGATCTATAATACGTTCCAGGAACGAATGAAAAACTTCCCGGTGAAGGTGGATCTTCTTTGCCGCTTCCGGACACCGCAGCAGATGAAAAAGACTGTGCATGATCTCGAGAACGGGCAGGTGGATATCGTCGTCGGGACACACAGACTTCTATCGAAGGATGTGCATTTCAAGGATCTCGGGCTGCTCGTCGTCGACGAGGAACAGCGGTTTGGTGTGACACATAAGGAAAGAATTAAAGATCTTAAGAAGAATGTTGATGTTCTGACGCTGACGGCGACGCCGATACCAAGGACCCTGCATATGTCGCTTGTCGGTATCCGGGATATGTCCGTGCTCGAGGAGCCGCCGATGGACCGCGTACCGATCCAGACCTATGTCATGGAATATAATGATGAGCTGGTCCGGGAGGCCATCAGCCGGGAGCTTGCCCGTCAGGGACAGGTATATTATGTGCATAACCGGGTCGGCAGCATCGCGGAGATTGCGGCGCATGTCCAGAAGCTCTGCCCCGATGCGCGGGTAGCCTATGCGCATGGCCAGATGTCGGAAAACCAGCTTGAGGATATCATGCTTCAGTTTGTGAACGGTGAAATTGATGTGCTGGTATCCACCACGATTATAGAAACAGGTCTCGACATTCCGAATGCGAATACTCTGATCATCCAGGATGCCGATCGAATGGGGCTATCCCAGCTGTATCAGCTCCGAGGCCGGGTCGGCCGGTCGAACCGGACGGCGTATGCTTTTCTCATGTATCGGCGGGGAAAGATGCTTAGTGAAGAATCAGAGAAGCGGCTGAAGGCCATCAAGGAATTCACCCAGCTTGGCTCCGGCATCAAGATCGCCATGCGGGATCTTGAAATCCGTGGCGCCGGCAATGTGCTCGGTGCCGAGCAGCACGGCCACATGGAAGCAGTCGGCTATGACCTTTACTGTAAGCTCTTAAATACAGCCGTGCAGGAGGAAAAGGGCGAAGCGGTAGAAGGACCATCCTTCGATACACAGGTGGAGTGTGAGATTGATGCCTTTATCCCGGACAGTTATATCCAGGACGAGTCCGAGAAGCTTGACATTTATAAGAGAATCAGCGCCATTACCAACGATGAAGATTATATGGATATGCAGGATGAACTGACCGACCGCTTCGGCGAGCTTCCGAAGCCCTGTGAGAACCTGTTAGGCATCGCACACCTCCGGGCGATCGCACATAAGGCTTATGTGACTGAAGTAAATATTACGCGAGGAAGCTTCCGCGTCATGTTCTACCCGCAGGCGGAGATCAATGTTACAGAGCTTCCGAAGCTTGTCCGTGAAGCACAAGGACAGCTCCGCTTCTCAAGCGGCGCGAAGCCAATGCTCGTGTATCGTCAGTCCGCCCATGCAAAGCCAGAGCAGCTTCCCGACACGATGAAGACCTGCGAAGCAGTGCTCCGCCGGCTGATACTTGGCTGAGGTAAAAATCGTTCCGGGAGGCGGAAGTGGTCCGGCCGATAGCATTCAAATGCCATCGGCCGGATCACTTCCGCCTCCCGAAACACTTATGTCTATAGAAAACGCATATGTGCCCGAAAAGCGCGTAAATACGCGCTCTCGGTTGACACTCCGCGCGCAAGAATATATAATGCAAGACGTATCAATGATTAATTACCGTTGGTTTCTGCTTGCAGAAAAATTTTATACCAGCGGTCATGGAGGAAACTTACAATGAATAAGATGGAATTAGTAGCAGCTGTAGCAAAGAACGCAGATCTTTCCAAGAAGGACGCTGACGCAGCTGTAAAGGCAGTTTTCGATGCAATTTCCGAGGCTCTTGCAAAGGGCGACAGAGTACAGCTGATTGGCTTTGGTACCTTCGAGGTTGCTGAGAGACCGGCAAGAGAGGGCAGAAACCCGAGAACTGGCGAGACCATGAAGATCGCTGCTACAAAGAGCCCGAAGTTCAAGGCTGGTAAGGCTCTGAAGGATAAGGTTAACTAATATTTCATGAGACTTGACAAGTATCTGAAGGTATCGAGACTCATTAAACGCCGTACGGTTGCGAATGATGCCTGCGATGCCGGCAGAGTGCTCGTAAACGATAAACCGCAGCGCGCCTCCTATGATGTGAAGGTGGGCGATGTGATTGAAATTTGTTTTGGTGAGAAATCGGTAAAGGCGGAGGTGCTTTCCGTACAGGATACCATCCATAAGGATGAAGCAGGCGAGCTTTTCCGATATTTATAATTTCTGTACTTAGTGCTTCTTTATGCTTTCAGGCGTCCGGCGCTTGATTTGACAGGTGGCTTATGATGAAGAGAAAGAGCAAAAATACATGGGCTAACCGTCTCGCGGTGATTGGTATTACCATCGTCGTAGGCTTTTTAGCGATAGCGGTGCATATCCGCTCGACGGAGCTTCATACGAAGATGCGGGATTATCAGGCAGAGGAAGAGAGTCTCGATGCGGCGATCGCGGATGAGAACCAGTACCATAAGGAGCTTGAGGAAAAGAAGGTTTACGTCAAGACAAAGGAATTTACCATCGAAAAGGCAAGAGAAATTTATGGTCTGAAGATGCCTGATGAAATCATCGTGCGTCCGGAGAATAAATGATTTTTAGCCTATGAGGGAGAGAAGGTTTGAACCTTCTCTCTTTTTGTGCAGGGATTTCTGCTTTACACCAGGATATTTCTACTATTGTTTTACCAACCTGATAAAAAGTTACGACTTTTGATGTATAATTGGAATGTGATGTGAACGAGTGAGGGGAGACAGAAAAACAGATTATGGATAAGCTCATCGGAGGGATCGCTCAATACATAAAGAAGAATGATCTGATCCATCCAGGTGATCATGTGATCGTGGGGCTTTCCGGCGGCGCGGACTCTGTATTTCTTTTGTATGCTCTGAAGGCTGTGATGCCGATGTTTGCGTTCACACTCAGTGCATTTCATGTTCATCACGGTATTCGCGGTGAAGAGGCGGATCGGGATCTTCAGTTTGCGGAAGCACTTTGCGAAAAGGAGAGTATTCCCTTTTCCTTCGTTCATGTAGACGCACCTTTGTATGCGGCGGAAAAGCATCTTAGCCTCGAAGAAGCCGGTCGTATCCTCCGATATCAGGCTTTTGCGACGGAAAGGGATAAAATTTCGGCAGAGATGAATGCATGCAAGACCTCCAATGATTCGAATGCAGGAAACCTTGAGCATACTAGGAAAACGTCGACAAAAATAGAGAAAGTTACCGATGTATGTGACGCCTTTGTTTCCCAGGAGAAACAGCAGGTGCTTTTAGCCGTAGCGCATCACATGGATGATCAGGCCGAGACGATCCTTCATAATATGCTTCGCGGTAGTGGTCTTCGCGGACTTCGCGGGATGGAGCCGAAGCATGATTTTATCATCAGGCCATTGCTTTCTATACGACGGTCTGATATAGTGACATGGCTTTCTACAAATAAAATTTCATATATTGAGGATTCAACCAATGCCGACGACCGGTACACACGTAACCGGATCCGACACATTCTGCTGCCGGAAATGACAGAGATTAATCGGGATGCTGTGGAGCATCTTTCCGGAATTGCAGAAAATGCGGCGGAGGCGGATCAATATTTCAGAGATAAAGCAGAAGTCTTCGTCCGGGAATATGAGGATATAAAAGATAGAAGCATTGGCATAAATGCAATCGAGCTTCGGAAGCTTAAGCGGATCGAGCGGGAGTATGTGTATATTGAGCTGCTTCGGCGGCTTGAGATTCCGCTAAAGGACATCGGGCGGGTGCACCTTAGCGCGTTGGACCGGCTTCTTTTTGGCCCAGGCAACGGGCATCTGGATCTTCCGTACAGAGTGACGGGGGAGCTTCTAAAGAAGCGTCTGGTGCTGACGGTGCATAAGAATATCGTGAGTATGGAAAGGAGAAGAAATCATGGGACAGCATGTGAGAGTTCTGATTCCTGAGGAGGATATTGAGAAGAAGATTTGCGAGGTGGCAGCGAAGATTTCTGAGGATTACCAGGGGAAGCAGCTCCATCTTATCTGCATCCTGAAGGGGGGCGCGATGTTCATGTGTGAGCTTGCGAAGCGAATCAAGGACGTCGATGTTTCCTTTGATTTTATGTCCGTTTCCAGCTACGGCGCCGGGACGACGTCGAGCGGTATCGTGAAGATCGTGAAGGATCTCGATGAGCCGCTGGAGGGCAAGAATGTCCTGATCGTCGAGGATATCATCGATACAGGACATACGCTCAATCACCTTTCGAAGCTTCTCATGGACAGAGGACCGAAATCCATCGAGATTTGTACGCTTCTTAACAAGCCGAGCCGCCGTGAGAAGGAAGTGCCGGTGAAGTACAGCTGCTTCGAGATTCCGGACAAGTTTGTAGTCGGCTATGGGCTGGACTACGACCAGAGATATCGGAATCTTCCATATATCGGTGTGGTGGAGTTTGACTAAAGATAGGAAAAGCAGATCATGGGTATGAGTCAAATCAACTGGGATTCGCTGTATTCTGCCGGTACGGTTGATTATCGAAATCCCTCTGAGCCGGATCCGGGTGATACGGTCACCCTCCGGTTTAGAACGAAGAAGCAGGACGTGGACAGCGTGGAGCTGTATCTTGAGAAGGATCGGTCCACGGTGGAGATGGTGCGCGTTTCTTCCGATGCATGGTTTGACTATTATCAGACAAAAATTGTTGCTGGTGTCGACAAAATCTGCTATGCCTTTCTGATCCATAAGGGAGAGGAAACACTCCGTTTCAATCGTCTGGGTGTCTCCGATGTCGCCGGCGAAGCGTTTGACTTTACGATTCTTCCCGGCTTCCATGTGCCGTCCTGGCTCAAGGGTGCGGTCATGTACCAGATATTCGTGGATCGTTTCTATGACGGCGATCCCACAAACAATGTCGTCAACGACGAATATATCTACCTTGGTCATGCCGCCGAGAGTGAGCCCTGGGATGCGCCGATTGCACCGCTTGATGTCTACCGTTTCTATGGCGGCGACCTCGCCGGTGTCATGAAGAAGCTCGATTACATCGCAAATCTCGGTGTCGAGGTTATCTATTTTAATCCTTTATTTGTTTCACCCTCAAATCATAAATATGATATACAGGACTATGAGCACATTGATCCGCATTACGGCCGCATCGTCCGCGACGGCGGCTCCCGTGTCGAGCCCTGGGAGGATGATAATGCCCGTGCGACGAAGTATTCCATCCGTACGACTTCCCGTGAAAACCTGACGGCATCAGATCAGCTCTTTGTGGAGCTTGTCGGTGCCTGCCATAAGCGGGGCATACGTGTGATCATTGACGGCGTATTCAACCACTGCGGCTCCTTCAACAAGTGGATGAACAAATCCTCCTTTTATAACTACAAGGATCAGTCCAATGCCTACGCAGCCGGCGCATACCAGTTGAAATCGAGCCCGTATCATGATTACTTTGCGTTTTCTGACGATTCGGATGCGGCCTGGCCGAATAATAACACCTATGAAAAATGGTGGGGCAATGATACACTGCCGAAGCTGAATTATGAAGGCTCGACGGCGCTTGAGGATGCGATCCTTAAGATCGGGCGGAAATGGGTAAGCAGCCCCTTTAATGTCGACGGCTGGCGGCTCGATGTCGCAGCGGATCTCGGGCATTCAGCGGAATATAATCATAGCTTCTGGCAGCGGTTCCGGACAGAGGTGAAGTCTGCAAATCCTGATGCAGTGATTCTCGCCGAGCATTACGGCGATCCGGCGTCGTGGCTGCAGGGCAATGAGTGGGATACAATTATGAATTATGATGCCTTCATGGAGCCGGTGACCTGGTTTCTGACGGGCATGGAGAAGCATAGTGACGCGGATGATCCGGGACTTTTCGGCGACGGCGGTGCGTTTTTTGGCTCGATGAAATATCATATGGCGCGGATGCCGGAAAGCTCGGTATTGTCATCGATGAATGAGCTGTCGAATCATGATCACAGTCGGTTTTTGACACGGACGAACCGGACGGTAGGACGGATCGGGACGATGGGCTCTAAGGCGGCAGACGAGGGTGTAAGCATTCCTTTGTTCCGGCTTGGGGCGATGATGCTCATGACCTGGCCGGGTGCGCCGACGATATACTATGGGGATGAGATTGGGATGACCGGCTGGACGGAGCCGGATTCGCGGCGGCCGTTCCCGTGGGGACATGAGAATCTGGAGCTTCAGGAGTATCACCGGTATCTGATCAGCATCCATAAGCATTTTCTGCCGATGCGGGAAGGTGCTTTGATTCAGCTTGCCTGCGGGCGGGACTACATCGTCTACGGGCGGATGCTCGGGCAAAAGGTAGGGGTCATCGTGATTCACACCGGCGATCTCAAGCTGACACTGGACATTCCGATGTGGATCGTCGGCATCACGGACGATATCGAGATCAACCGGGTCATGCTGACAAACGCGCACGGCTATAATGTCGGAAAGACTACACGGCATACGACAAACGGGCTTCTCACCTGTCACCTCGATCCCTTCGCCGGAAAGATCTATGTCGCAGATTTAAGCGGCAAGCCGCCGGTGGTGTGACAGCGAATGGAATCGATTTTTCTTATAAAAATCATGTTATTATCATAGAACCCGGAGTCGGCATAGAATTTTCTTGAAACCACTGAAAATTATGCCGATTTCATATATCGGAAAAATAGACGATGAGGATTGAGAATAAATTTTGAATCAAATCCAGGTCAAATCCACAGCAAAAGTTTTTCAAGTTGTTGTTGACAAAGAAGACACAATCCGTTAGAATACCATTCGTGTCCTTGAGAAAGCGACCACGTTTCAGACGCGGGTGTAGTTCAATGGTAGAATGTCAGCCTTCCAAGCTGAACATGTGAGTTCGATTCTCATCACCCGCTTATATGCCCAGATAGCTCAGTTGGTAGAGCAGAGGACTGAAAATCCTCGTGTCGCTGGTTCGATTCCAGCTTTGGGCATTCAAGATAAACCGATCAGATGCAAAGTTCGGATTTAAGATCAAAAATTTTAGTTTGAAAACATTTGATCAGATGGTTTGTCTTATGTATAATGATGCCGTTCTTCACAGAAATGAAAGCTGAACGGACATTAAAATTGCGCGAGTAGTAGAGTGGTACTACGTCGCCTTGCCAAGGCGAAGGTCGCGGGTCCGATTCCCGTCTCGCGCTTTTTCTTTGCGATAGTTAAAAAATTTTAATTGCGCGAGTAGTAGAGTGGTACTACGTCGCCTTGCCAAGGCGAAGGTCGCGGGTCCGATTCCCGTCTCGCGCTCGAAGAAGTCCGAAAGGGCTTCTATTTTTTTGCCGCGAAACGTGAATCGGACCAAGGTCCGTTCTCCGCTCCGCTTCGGTCGGCGCTAAGCAGGTGCCACGCCACCCCATGCTGGGGACCCCTCTGCCAACAAGTCGGCAGACCAAGCAAAGGGCACCTAGCGCCCCGTCTCGCGCTCGATTTAAAAGCCTTGGAAGCTGGTATTTTGGTATAATAAATTAGGAAGGTCATTGTAACCGAAGTGCATATATTTGAGGTCACTCATGGATAGACAGGATGAAGAACTGAATGCTTTGCGAAGAAAAGTTACATATCTTGAACGAGAGAATCAGATTCTGAAGGAAATGATGCAGGAATTCGGCTTAGACTATCAGGCAAGCTTACAGAAAAAATGTGGAGCCGAACCGGCGCAGTTTGACCCTAATCAGGGTGCCAGAATACATGAATTGCAGATTACGGATAATACACCGGCCTATTTCTATAAGAGATTCTGGGGACGCCAGGACGTATACGAACTTAGATATACTAATGCTAAGACCGGTAAGGTTGGCTACTATACGCAATGCTACAACTTCTGGCACGATGGGTGCCATAAATTAAAAAAGGATGGCATTCAATGTAAGCATTGTGAATATCAGGCATATAAGCCACTGAACAAGAACGTTGTTCTCGCACATTTAAAAGGGAAAGATCCTAACGCCAATGATGTAGTTGCAGTCTATCCGATGCTGCCTGGAAATTTTTGTAGATTCCTTGTCTTTGATTTTGATAATCATGAAAAAGGTTCAGAGCAGGATGACTATGCAAATCATGATGATCAATGGAAGGAAGAAGTCAATGCCATGCGAGAAATCTGCAGAGTCGTTGGCATTGATGCCTTGACAGAGAGATCCAGATCCGGCAGAGGGGCCCATATCTGGATATTTTTTAATAAGGCAATTCCGGCAAAAACTGCCCGACAGTTCGGGTTTGCGCTACTGGACAAGGGAGCTGAATCCATCAATCTTAAATCATTTCGATATTTTGACCGAATGATTCCTTCGCAGGATGCTGTACCTGAGAATGGGTTTGGCAATGTAATCGCTTTGCCATTGCAAGGACAGGCATTGAAAAAAGGAAACAGCGCATTCATAGATGAAAACTGGAATGCTTATCCTGATCAATTACAGGTATTATGGAATACGGAGTCTTTGTCTCCAGAATTCATCGAACATTGCATTGAGGAATGGACGGGAACAAATCCGTCTTGTAAAGATGCAGAAGGCAATAGTACTCGAACTGCTCCGTGGGAAAGTGGTGCAGTTTTTACCCCTTCTGATGTCAAAGGAAAGGCAAATATCATTCTGTCAAATCGGACATACATAGATACTGCGAATCTTCAGCCACGCATTCAAAATCAGATCCGTCGACTGGCAGCTTTCAGCAATCCGGAATTTTATAAGAATCAGGCGATCGGTATCTCCAATTATGATGAATCCAGATATATTTATCTCGGCTGTGATGATAATGGTTACATCGGTATTCCGCGTGGCTTAACAGATACGCTCAAGGAAAAATTCGATAAGGCAAAGATTTCATATAATCTTGATGATAAGCGCTGCGAAGGCAAGAGCATTGAAGTTTCTTTCAAGGGTGAACTTCGAGATTCCCAGCAAAAGGCAGTCACAGAAATGCTTCGTCATGACACGGGAATATTGAGTGCTGCCACGGCATTCGGAAAGACTGTGGTGTGCTGTGACTTGATTGCGGAACGAAAGGTCAATACATTGATTCTTTTGGAGTCTTCTTCGTTGATTGAACAGTGGCAGAAGGCGATAGAGAATTTTTTAACCATAAATGAGATAGCCCCTGAATATCAGACAAAATCCGGAAGGATACGGAGAAGAAAAAGTGTTGTCGGTCTCCTTCAAAATCAGCATGATTCACTTACTGGTATTATTGATATAGCGATGGTAGGGTCGGTTTGCCGGAAAGGGAAATTCCATCCGAAGCTCTATGAATATGGGCAGATTATCGTGGATGAATGCCACCATGCAGCATCTGAGACGATTCAAAGAATATTGATGGAAGCTAAGGCTCACTATGTATGTGGGGTAACGGCGACGCCCATGCGTGGTGATGGAAAGGAAAAGATCAATTATTTTCTTCTCGGCCCTATTCGATATAAATATACTGCAAAGGACAGAGCAAAAGAACAGGGAATAGATCATCTGGTTTATCCGAGATTCACCAGAACAGTAGCTCCGCATCTTGCTAATAGTAATATGCATCCGAATGAAGCATATGAGCTCATCCGCAACAATACAGTCAGAGATGAGCAGATTGCCGCGGACGTACGTTTATGCATTGAGAATGGCAGAACGCCTGTCATTTTGACAAAATATAAGGATCATGCCAGACGTTTAAGCGGCATAGTAGATAAATTCGCTGATCATGTTGTTCTCATGCTGGGAGGTAACAGCAAGAAGGAGCAAGCAAAGGTTCAGAACGAATTGAGTCAAATCAATCCTAAAGAAAGTCTGATTCTGGTAGCAACAGGTCAGCTGATCGGAGAAGGATTTGACTATCCGAGACTTGATACATTGATAATGGCTACGCCGGTTGCTGGCAGAAGTATCGTCGAGCAGTATGCCGGACGGTTAAACCGTGATTATCCTGGGAAGAAGAATGTTATTGTATATGATTATGTAGACAGTCATATTCCGATGTTCGACCGGATGTATGCGAAGCGGATGAAGGCATATCGGCAGATCGGTTACGACATCTGCACAGATATCCGTGGAGAAAAGCAGAAGGCCAATGCTATTTTCAATATCGATACGTATGGATCGGTATTCTGGCAGGATTTGAGAGAGGCATCTTCCGAGATTGTAATTTCAAGCCCATACTTAAGTGCTCCAAAAGTCGATCGACTGATAGATACTATGAAAAGCAGGCAGGAGGCTGGCGTAAAAATAACGATTGTCACGTGGAATCCGGACTCCTATAAGTATGGTAAGAGTGAAGCACGTATGGCACT
>OMZX01000013.1 GCA_900315665.1 uncultured Eubacteriales bacterium | reverse complement strand
CGCCATCGGCCTCGCATTGATCGTCGCCGGGACACTCGCGATGCTGTTCTAGCGATAGGACTTTCAGCGGATCGTTAAGGTCAATATATAGAAAGCACATAGAATCGCCACGCGGATCATAAATCTGCGTGGCCTTTTTGTTTGCAAAGTTCTTCTTCAGAAAAAAATCAGAACGGTATAGACGTCCTGCCTGATGGACTGCGATAGTTTCATATGTTTGCCGTAAATTCACTCATATCAATCCGCAAAATCACTCAAACAAGCCGTCAAATCACTCACGCCGTCATTTGACTCATGGTTTATGAGATAGTATGGATAGTGAACTGATACCTCATCTATAGAGGTGGGAGCTTTCTTAATTCTGTCCTTGTTAAATACATTCGATAGACAATATATCAAGTTGACAAACGACAATAAAATCAATATATTCGAACTAAAGTATCGCAAATGAAACTGGAGGTGAAGCATGATGTCTCATGGTGTTGATCCGAGGCTCAGTGATTATAGATATCTTAAGTGGTCGCACAGACGAAACTCTTCCGGAACCGTCGGAACTTTTCTTAAAGCCTATGAGGAAAGATACGGGAAAAAGATTTACTACAAGATGTCCGATTTTGATTATGAACGTGGTGTCATCGGACATGAGTGTATCAATGAAATCATTGCGGATCGTCTGTTTTACCTTCTTGGAATCGATCATCTCAACTATCGATTACTTCATGCTAAGGTCGAGGTAGATGGAAAGGAATTTGAAACATGGATTTTAGCTTCGGATGATTTTAAGAGACCTGGTGAAAGTAAGATAGCGCTGGATGATTTCTATGATCTTTTTAAACGGGAAAACGAAACTCGGATGCAGTTTATGAAAAGGATGGGATGGGAGGGGCTCTCCTATCTCATGTATGTAGCGGATTTCCTGATTATTAATAGGGATCGACACGGTGCAAATATAGAGGTTCTAAAGGATGGAGAATCATACAGGATGGCGCCGCTGTTTGATCATGGACTTTCTTTCCTTTTTTCCTGTAAGAGTGATGAGGAGGCGGAACGCTTCGATCCGATGAGGGATGTACCGGTACAGAGCTTTACTGGAAGCCGGTCTTTATTTGAAAATGTAAAGAGTATTCCGGTAGAGAAGCTTCCGAGATTACGCCGTTTGGAGGAGGACGATAGAAGTATTATTTTTGAAAATCTCGATAAAATCCTCTCACCGTCATTTCTCGATAAAATATGGGAGATTATCATGAAAAGGTGGCAGTATTATGAAAACCTTCGTCATCAAGGATGAATACAAAAAATTGATCATCGGGTATCTGCTCTATTTTGAAACGAGTAAGCGATTTATGATCGAGCTCCAGGATGATCTTGCAATTAAAGATGTACCGATTTTCTTTGATCATTTCGTAGAAGAGGGAATCACGACAATTGATCCGGACTGGAGCAGACGATATGTGGAAGCGAGGATTGTCCCGAGAGACCGGCAGAATATCAAAAGCATACTTCGTGATGCTGGGCTCAAGGAATACGACAGCTTTCAGCTGCTTGCGCTTTCAAGAGGGAGATGTTCGCAGGATGACTGTTCTGTGATGCTGACAGAGGAGCTTCCGGACTGGCTCATCCTTCGGAGGAGAAAATCTCTGGTATCCGCCATTCCGCTTTCGGATTTCCGCGCTTTACTCATTTACGAAGATCACAGCATACAGCTGCTTAACCTGAAGGAAGCATTGGAAAAGGACAAATCGCTTCGGGTTCTGCTCTCGCGGGAGCAGGACTTCCGAGAGGTGAAGCTGGAAGCGGACGGGCGACTCCTTTGCTTCTCGGAAGACAGATATCTCTTGAGTAATGAGCTATATGGCCAGGGGACAGTGCTTCCGATCAGCATGGAGGATCTCGATGAGATCCTCATACGCTATGTAACAGATGCCCTGGCACTTTCGGAACAGCTGCAGGTTTCGAGACAGTATATCAACAAATATCTGAGCGATAAAAATATTGAACCGATACGAAAATCCGGGAAGAACTACCTCTATACGCTGCAGCAGGTGAAAAGCCTCGTGCGGGAGAGCTGATACGACAAGGCTTCATGACAGGATTTCACGATGGTGTGTTTATTGCATGAATGTGCAGCAAATTTTTTAAAATGTTTTGATGTAATGCCTGACATTACAATGTAACCATGCTATCCTTTTAGACGTAAGCAAAAAGCATACATCAAACAGATGTAAGCATTATGAAAAGGAGATAAATATCATGGCAGAGATCAAGGGTTTAGCAGGTGTTAGTGAGTTCTTAGGAAATGCAGGTACATTCTTCCTGGCTACGGAGGATGGCGATCAGCCGAAGGTAAGACCGATTTCCTTTCAGATGCTTGAAAATGGAAAGATCTACTTCGGTATCGGCAAGCATAAGGACGCGTTCCATCAGATCGAGAAGAATCCGAAGGTTGAGGTTTGCGCTTTCAACGGCTCTGATATCATCCGCTATTATGGTAAGGCAGTTGTAGATGATGATCCGGCACTTTTTGAGAAGGCAGTTAAGGTTCTTCCGCTTCTCGGACAGATTTATAATGAGCAGTCAGGTCTTAAGCTTGCGCTTTTCTCTCTTGAGGATGCGAAGGCTGAGTATATGAACATGGTTGATTATAGCCTTAAAAAGCCGATCGAGCTGTAAACTGATTGAATAGGCTGATCTTTGAAGGCCCTGCGCTAAATACAGTGCAGGGCCTTTTATCGTATTCGACGCCAGTCTTTGCGTATCTACTTAAAAATAATGTTCGGCTGAGTACAAACACGAATATGTAACCATTGACATTACAACAAAGACAAAGTAAAGTAATAAATGTAACAACAAATGATACAAACGAGAGAAGGAGAAGAAAGGAAATGTTCGGAAGAATGAGGATCACATCGGAAACAACGGAAAACGGAATGGAAAAGTTCCGCAAAGTGCTGGATGAGGCGGATACCGTCATCATCGGCGCGGGATCCGGTCTTTCCACAGCAGCCGGCTACACATACTCCGGCGAGCGCTTCAATACGTACTTCTCGGATTTTGCAGAGAAGTATAAGATTCAGGACATCTACAGCGGCGGATTCTATCCGTTCCCGGACATGGAAACTTACTGGGCATGGTGGAGCCGCCACATCTGGGTGAACCGCTATGTACCGATTCCCAATGACACCTATGACAGGCTCTATGATCTTGTGAAGGACAAGGACTACTTCGTGCTGACCACTAATGTGGATCACTGCTTCCAGCGATCCGGCTTTGACAAGAAGCGTCTGTTCTACACGCAGGGTGACTACGGCCTTCTGCAGAGCAGCAATCCGCACGGTGCGTCTGCTCACAAGACATACGACAATGAGGAGATCTGCAGGAAGATGCTGCTGGCACAGGGCTTTGAGATCGGGGAGGACAACTCGCTGATCATTCCGGAAGGAGCAGACATCAGGATGCAGATCCCAACAGAGCTTGTGCCTTACTGTCCGGATGACGGAGAACTGATGACCACGAATCTCCGCGCGGACGATACCTTCGTTGAAGATGAAGGATGGCATCAGGCAGCGGAGCGGTACACTGAGTTCCTCCGCAGACACGAAGGGACAAAGACCGTATTCCTGGAGACCGCAGTTGGCTTCAACACGCCTGTTATCATCAAATATCCGGTCTGGCAGTATACGGATCAGAATGATAACGCGACGTACGCCTGCATTAACATGAGGGAAGCGTTGGCACCGAGGCAGATTCAGGATCGATCGATTCTGATTGATGGAGATATCCGGGAAGCAGTTGCGGATCTACTGTATTGAGATAAATTGAGAAAATGTTTTGTGATATCGCATGAAGAACAGACATGTGTATGCGAAGATTTAGGATGCAAGAAAAGATGCTCTACAACGAAAATACTTGACATAAGCAGGCAGACGGAAGAAAATATTGATGTAATCTAAAATAGTACAGCAAGGCATGACCAGTGGAAGACTGGCGGCTAAGAACATCGGAGGAATAGAATGCAGATTTCAAGCAGATTTACGATTGCAGTCCAGGTTATGACCTGTATTGAGGTTTTGAAGGATGATATGCCTTTAAATAGTGAGACGATATCCGGCAGCGTCGGCGTAAATCCTGTCGTGATCCGGAATATCTTCGGCATGCTGAAAAAGGCTGGGATGATCACGGTACAGCGTGGCGGTAATGGTGGCGTGGCGCTTGCAAAGTCGATCGATGATATTACGCTTTTAGACGTATATCGTGCTGTAGATAGCGTAGAAAACGGAGAACTTTTCCATTTCCAGGAAAATCCGAATGCCAACTGCCCGGTCGGTCGTAACATTCATAGCGTGATGGACGACAGACTCGACGAGATTCAGGATGCGATGGAACAGAAGATGGCTTCGATGAAGCTGTCAGACGTGATCGAGGATACCGAAAGCCTCGTGGCGAAGCAAAAGAAGCTAGCGTAATAGAATTGTACTGCATAATGGGGTCAGTGATTAAAAGAGGGATAAAATGATGAGCCAGTTGGATGAGCTTTTGAGTATAAATAAAATGTTGGTCGAAGATCAGCCGCAATACAGAAGAGACTCCGGATCCTTCCCAAAGGATGTTGTAAATCAGCGGAAGCTGATGCGTAGTCTCATGAATGTGCGGTATCCCAGGATGATTCCGCAGAAGCTACTCGAGGCGCAGGATGTCTATCTTTCGAAGGAACGGGAAGCAAAGGGTGTCGTGCATGTTTCGGAGCTTGTGGCATCGCCGAAGGACGACAGGCTCATTCTCTGGCAGGGAGATATCACGCGTCTTGATGCTGATGCCATCGTCAATGCTGCGAACGTGGGTTGCGCGAAATTGATACCCTTGTATATACTTGGCGTTTCTGAAGAATCCCGCAATTCAGCCACTTTGCGGAGGTTCAGCAGTTCTGGGACGGCCGCCTGAATGGTCAACCGCGAGGACTTGCTCCTGTGGCGAGTTTTGAAATTTCGAAATGGGTGCATATAATTGAACGATTGACAGGGCAATCGTTCACCGAATAGAAAGGCGGCAGAACCTTGACGCATGAAGAAAAACGAATCTATCTGATAAAATGGCTCCTCAATGAGAATGATGAATACAGAGGTACGGAGATTCCGGACGATGAGTACAATCAGAAAAGACTCCTCCGAGGACTTATGAATGTCCGTATGCCTGGAGATGCAGCCCCGGAATTTCTGAAAATCCAGGATGAATATCTGCAGGAGGCTCTTGCCGAGAGAGGCGTTGTTGACGTGGCAGAGCTTCCGGAGATTGAGCCCGGCATATGTTTATGGCAGGGAGACATCACGAGACTCAACGCAGATGCGATTGCGAACGCTGCAAATAATATGCTCAGAGGCTGTTTTAGGAGCAATCATGGCTGTATTGACAACTGCATCCATACTTTCGCTGGCATGCAGCTCAGGAAGAAATGTGATGACCTGATGAATGCGCATGGACCGGGATATGAAGAGCCTACGGGTATTGCTGAAATTACTCCTGCATATAATCTTCCATGTAAATATGTGCTTCATACCGTAGGACCTATTGTTCAGGGCGAGCTTACAAAAGAGCATGAGAAGCTGCTGGCTTCCTGTTACACCTCTTGCCTGAATTTGTCTGCAGAGAACGGACTGGAGAGCGTAGCCTTCTGCTGCATTTCTACCGGTGTTTTTATGTTTCCGAATGACCGCGCAGCTGAGATTGCGGTAGACACCGTGCGAGAATATTTGAAGAAGGACATTTCGGTCAAGAAGGTCATCTTCAATGTGTTTAAAGACTATGACAAAGAAATATACGAGAACCTGCTTGGTATATGATAAGTGAGCCTGTCTGAAGAGATTTAGACAGGCTCTAAATGGTTTTGGATGAAGGTTAAAGCTGAAGAATGTTTTGCCAATCCTTTGTATAACCCATGACATCCATCACGTCTTCAATTGATATTACATTGAGGGATTTTGCAAGTTTTTTGAACTGAGTATTCATTGCACTGACAAATTCTCGTAGATCAGCCTTGCTTAGCAATTGCGAGAACATAATGGCAACGGCATAGGCATCATTTATACCTTTAGTATATGTTCCACTGGCATCCCTGGGTAGATTAAGCACAGAAAAATTTCGTATACTCTTCGTGTGAAGGTTTGTGCGGAAACGTATATCAAAGAAACGTTCATCGTGGGCGCACTTATTCCTTGCTATAGAAAGAAGGTTCATGTATTTATGGAGCTCTTTTTCAGGAACTCCAAAATACTTAGCAATCGGGGCCCTATCAGCAGGTTTCATATTGAAGTAAAAAAGAGTAATTTTGCCAAAGGTTAATACATTTACAAGAACCCAAAGAGGGATATATCCATGCTGTGTCATATAATGAGTAACAACTTGGTGGTGTTTACTCATCTGACGGGCAATTTCCTGTTGAATATCTCCGATTAGCTTAATTACGTTCCCCGCATTATTCTCAGCGCTAAGTCTTTGGACTATTGTTAAATCTTTGGGTAATTGAAGGTGATTTGTCCTTGCTATCTTGTTTAATTCCTGCGGATCGGTTGATGGACCGGACTGAAAATTTTCAAGCTTCAGATAATTGTCATGACCATATTTTTTCGAGAATTCGTGGGAGATGACGGTCTTGAAAGCGTTTTCAATCTTCAAAAGATACTTGATATGGATGTTTCTTATTTCTCTGTCAAATTGATATAAGGCATACACTTCATCAAATGTTGTGCCAGTTTTATATTTTTCATCAGATGTAGGCGTTGCAAGGCTTTGAAGAAAGAGGTCTTTGTATCCATTGATAACGTTGTAGTAGTTTTCTTGCTCAAGAATACGCATTACGCGGGAGCCTTGGGAACCTTTTCCGATAATCATGCCTCTAGAACGAAGCTTAGTAAGCAGCTGGCGGTATGTTTTATATGTTTTCTCTTCCATGTCAACTCCTATAAAAAAGCCCCCGGGCCCGAAGGACACCGGAGGACAAACTGGCATAAAAACATTTGAATTATAATGTGGAACAGGACAGATGTCAATAGCAATATCCGCCCACATTTTTTATTCAATGCTAGTATACCACAATTCAGCTTTTAGAATCATGAACATTTTGTGAAATTTGTAGCGTGCTTTGAGATACTGAGATTAACAATCTCAAACCTGCAGTAATTATTCCCAACCATCGAGATTCCGCCGCAGCTGCTTCAGAATGACCTTGCGACGATAGGAAATCGTCGTCTGAGGCTTGCCCAGTTCATCTGCGATCTGATGATCGGATTCACCATCAGCGAAACGATCGATGATGGCACGATCGTCAGAATTGAGCTGATCCAGAGCCTTGTAGAGTTCCTTGATGGTTTCCTTCAGCTCGACCACATCTTCGAGGTTGTTCCCGTCCGAAACATCCAGCCCGTCCTCAAACATCGTATCCAGAGAAAGAGGTGCTCCCTCCTTAGAGTAAGGGCAGGTATCGCACTTTTTGTCACAGCGTTTCTTGCCTAGGTCACACTTTTGCGAACGTTCGATTCTTTTGTGCTCGCGCCAGAGCGGTTGCTTGTAAGCTCTGTAAACATCTTCGCTTACAGCGACTTCTTTTCCGTCAATAGTTACATGAAAATGCTTTTCTTCTTTTGCCATGGTCTTTACCTCCGATTGGCTTTTCCGAATCGGGGAAAGACTGATGGCATGCCAGTGTCTTGATCATTCGGCCACTTCTCCTCTTCGGATTGGTGGCCGGCTCACTATGCAAAACCGGCTTATTCAAATGTTGCCTGTCCTGCGGCTGCATAGCAGAGTCGTTTGCAACCGACTCCAGACACGCAGATCAGGGTGATGAAGGGCAGTTTTACGTCATACCTGGGACAAGGATTTAATTCTTCAGATCAGCCTCAATGGCGTAAAGCTCACTGAAAACTTCCGGTAAATCTGATGGAGAAATGCTTTCAATGCTGTCTGCACCATACTTAGCCAGAACAAATTTCACAGTTTCAGATCCAATCTCAGAAGAGATAAAATCTGCAGAATCCTGGCAGCTGATTCGATAATCTTGAATTTCGTTATTTGTCATAGGTTCACCTCTTATCTTTGAATCAATTGCAAATAGCTATTCATGTGGAACCTTTGGCCATTGGTTTCGTGTTCATATAACGAGGATAACTTTTAGAAGAATGAATCAACAGACATTGAAAATGTCCGTAGAAATGCGCTGAGCATGGACGGAAAGGCAAAAACAAAGAGAAAACAACATGAAAATGCGAAAATAATCAGATATAGAGAAAGGTCGGGAGCAAAACGGACTTAAATCGCAAAAGATGAAGGGACATTTAAAATGTCCTTTGATACAAAAAAATAATAAAAAAAACCAGCTAAGGTTTAAGCCTTAGCTGGCATTAACAAATTTTTGAGCAATTATGCGGATTTCTCTCGTAGCGTGAATTCTGGTAATCTGCAGGATCTCAAGTAAGTATTACAATCTTGGATAGAATCTTTATAAAGGTATGTGTACAGGTATCGATAGGCGCTATCCAATTTCGTGTGCGTAATAATAATTCCGCTTTTGCTGATAAGATCCTCAGTGAACCATGGATGCAGATGCATGCCGATACAAAGTTGTGTGACGGTTTTCAGAGTTTTCTTTTTATCCTCATTCTGTCTGTATTGCTTTATGGTACTGAGGCTCACCCAAGATTCACTAGACAGCAATTCTTCAGTATACCCCTTCATTTCCATGTGACTTTTTAATGATTCTGAGAAGGCGCCGGGTAGTTTGTTCAGTATCTTATTTATTCTAGTGATTTCGTTATTGATGAGGCCAGCCTCATATGCCTGATCTGTTGGTGATTGTTTTCCATCTGAAGCTTTTCCTGCTTCAAGGAAGGCTGAGGATTGAATGAGAAGGTCAAGGGTGGATTGTATGGAAGAACGGTTATCAGGTAAGTATTTGATGCCAACACAGCATGAAGCCATGTCTCGCTTCGCAGTGGCAGTAAGATGATTTGTTTTTGGGGTTATGAAATCACTAAGGTTTACTACGAGGCAGTTATCGATGAGCCGGATTACGTTCAGATCGATAAGCATGGCGAGCCGAGGTTCCGAATAATATAAATTCAGAGCCTCTTGTTCGCTCAACTGGTATTTCACATTGCTGGCGTTATCTTGCCACCTATTAGAAACGGTATTCATCATTTTTCATCAATATGAACCTGTGTGTTGACATTGGTCCTGAGCTGCATGTTGGAGTATACAAAGTTCTTTTCTTGCAACTGTTGAGTGACTTCGTTATAAACAGGAGCTTTCCCGCTAGGGTCTCTTACTGTAAGCAGAAGGCAAAAATCGACCTGCGGTTTTTGATCGGCTTCTCTGGCTTCACGCTCCAGGGCATTGCGGAATAATGCTTTTAGTTCCATATACCATTGACGATTACCCTTAAGGTATTTTTCTTGATTTGCGTGTGTCATTTCGTCAAGGTCAATGGCATATTTCTTGATAGGATGATATTTGCTACCATAACTTATCAGGGTGCGTTCTTTTCCAAATGAATCGTCTTCAAGGACATTGAAAAATCTCCTGGAATATAAGGAATCCAGCATTATATTTTTCGGGTCATTTGCTCCATATGGGTTACGTATGGTTCTTACATTTGTGTCTCGTTCCCTGATCCCGTCCATTGTTCCGAAGGCAACACTTATATCGGATTGACAATATTCTGAGCCCTCTGAGGAACGGAGAGTGGGAGCACTCACGACAGTAAGGATTATCTGTCCATGGTAATAGCCGTCATCCCCAACGAGACTCTGTGCAAAAGGAAAATCCAGGATATCAATGAAGGTTCCTTTTTGCAGAGAATCTCGTAAGATCAGAGTGATTTCATTTTCTGAATTGTAGAGGATGTCTCTGGTGCTTGCGGGCATACCAAATCCCATATAGTCCTTCTTATCCTGCATGGACATCTGGTTGCCTGCTGGATATCTCGAATTCTGAACCATCAAGGCCTTGATAAGTAGAGGATCGAAATCGCCTTCTAAAAGGTAATTTAGTTCAGAAGCAATACGAGCAACCCATGGAGTAGAAAAACTTGTGCCGGCAGCACTGGTTTTCTCACCCGCCTCGTCCAAAACATTAACCCCGGTGCTTGTGATATTCCCATCAGGGAGCAGGCCTGCGTTCCCTCCATATGCAACAACATCCGGTTTTATGATATATGCCGGTCCAGGACCAATGCGCGTGAAGGGAGAGGGCATGTTAATATCAACAAGATCATATTTTCCTTTTGCGTGTGCTATTGATCCGACAACAATTGAACGAACTGAATCAGCCATCTTTGCAATTCGAGCATAAGGCCGTCCAAGAATAGAATATTCATAGTTTCCGGCAGATTTGATAATCAGAACAATGTTTTCGTCGGCTATATTGTCAAGGGCTATCCCAAAGGGAGAGAATGATGACAGATCACATGTTTCCATTGTCCCGACAGACATTGTCCATATCTTTATTTCCGGGTGGCGTTCTATAGCGTCACGCACGTTGTCGATGATATCCTCCGGATAGGCACTTTCCTTGTGCAGGTCCGGAGCGATAATTGCCTCAAGCATCATGACTCCGTCCGTGGCGGTGTAATGGGTTCCATTCAATTCATCGCTATATTCCAAGACCGAGGCTACTTTTGTCCCGTGGTCTTTATTCTGAAATGGTTCTTCATAGTACGCTTCATTATCTTTGAGAATCCAAGGAGCAAGGTAGTCGTTTCTCGCTATGCCGGTATCTAAGACACCGACTACCGGATAGGTCTTTTGAGGATCAGGCCTTTTGACAGATGGCAGATCGGACTTCCCGAAGTCGTCAAGTTCAGTGAGAATGGGTTTGGTTTCTTCGATAGAAGAAATGCCATCAAATGAGGCGACGGTATGCATATCATCTTCGCTGTTGACTTCGATACGATACAAACTCATATCTCTGGAATATCTGGTTATTTTTTTTATAGGTATCCCGTTCGATTTGCAATTGTTGACGAAAAGCTGTTGTGCTACTTCGTTTCTATGCGTGTCATTATAGTCAATTAGCATGACACGATATGCAGTGTTGTGTGGATTATACTTTTCACAATTAGGCGTGAATGGCCGCAGGTCCTCAATGGAAGAAATCAGCTTTGCTGATGTGTTTGTATCCCTTAGAGCCTTGTAGATATTCGCGATAAGTTCGTCTGTGGTAACGATGGAAAGTATGCGTCTTACCTCCGGAACCTCCGCCTTTCCATCCTCAGATGAGGTAATGGTTGAATTGTGAATTTCATTTGAATCAATGCCGATTACGTTTTCTTTCTTGTCACAGTTAAGAAGATCAACGACATCGCCTCTATGAGATTTGGCAATAGCAGGCTCTGCTATTGTGGTGGCCATGACCATGGGGAGAGTATGTGATTCAGCCTTATACTCCTGGAATTTTGTGTTCACTTTAGACAGCCCATTGGAAAGCTGCTGAGAATGAGCTACAAGTTCATCTCCTTGGAGAACCCATTTTGGAGGTTCACTGTTTCCGCCACCTTCAGTGAGCAGTTCGTCGATTTTCCTCTTTTCAAAGAATTTGATGGGTAGATATTTTTCCATTACTTATTATCTCCCTTCCCAAGAATGTTACGCACTTGCCGTTCTGAAATAACAAGATATTTTGCTATGTTCCGTTGAGATACTCCGTTACTATTCAAGAAGATTACAGCGTCGTCCACTGTATAATTACCGTGGTTCTGGAATAAAAAGATCTCCATCAAATAATCAGAGCACTCTAATTCCTTTTTATCTTTAAGAACAGCCTTTTTCAACATGTTCTGTACGATGTCTTTTACATCAGCATAGGAAAGCCCAACCATTGCTGAAGTGATGGATTTCCACTGTGCTTCAGTGATACTGGAAGAATCGGCCACTTCCGGAAACTGATGTATATATCGACGAATTTCTTCTGCACCGGGAAGAGGTAATTCGATAATGGATTGAAATCTGCGCCATACTGCACTATCCAGTATCTGCGAATGATTTGTGGCTGCTACCAGAATTCCTTCCTCAGAAAAATCATCAATGTTTTGAAGCAGACTATTCACAACTCTTTTTAGCTCTCCAAGCTCATGTGCGTCATCTCTGGCTTTCGCAATAGCATCAAATTCATCCAGGAAGAGTACGCATGGCTGCTTCTTGGCATATTCAAATATCTGGTGAATATTTTTTGCTGTATTTCCTAAAAGCGAGGAGATCAATGTGTCGAAGCGAGCTGTTATTAATGGAAGTCCTAACTCGGAAGCCAGATACTTTGCCGCACTTGTTTTTCCACATCCGGGAGGCCCATATAGCAATAGGGTGGTCCTGAAATTCAAACCAAGGGACAACATTTTTTCTTTGCTCTTGATGGTATCCATAAAGTCATCTAGCATATTCTGAACTGGCTGACTGAGGATGATGTTTTCGGCTTTTGGAGAATAATCTATTTCTGCAATATCAAGCCGACTCTCCTGATCTACCGGAAGCGCGGTCAACGTATCCATCACAGCGCTACTGCCACCCATTTTATCAATAACGCCTAGGATTCGATCGCTGGCGCGTGTATCACCATCTTTTTTTAGTTTATTTGCAAGAAGACGAGAATAGCTTGCAACCTTTGACGGGTCCTTGCGCATTCCGGCTTCTATTATTTTTGTGATCTCAGTGTAATACATGGCAAGCTCCTTTCAATCATAATTATATCATAATAGCGTACGCGGAACAACATAAAACGTACGCAAAACATCAAAAAACGTACGCAACGGTTACAGTTCACGGGCAATGTCACTAAGACAATCCAATGAGTTAGACCAGCATGGGGATCTAACTCATTGGATTATCTTAGTGACATTGCCCGTGAACTGTAACGCAGCAGGCATTCCTGTCGGTACAAAAAGAGTTGGAATCGTCATGGATCATAGTGTGGAGATGATCGCCGCGATCTTCGCTGCGCTTAAGATCGGCGCGGCATATGTCCCGGCTGAGCCTTTTCTGCCGGATGACCGGATTCATTTCATGATGAAGGACAGTGGCGCAGAAATGGTTATCACCAACACGAAATATGAACAGCGTTTTGAAGGCTTCCGTACATTGAGCGTCGACAGAGGCCTTGCTGCAGCAGATGTGAAGCTGGCTTCTCAAGCTTCTTCTGATGACCTTGCATATATTCTTTATACTTCCGGATCAACAGGTGATCCGAAGGGCGTATCTGTCAGGAACCGAAATGTTTGTCATTATGTAAGGGCCTTTGCCAATGAGTTCCACCCGGATGAGAAGGATACGATGCTCCAGTATTCCGTATGTTCCTTTGATATCTTCGTGGAAGAGGTATTTACAAGCATTCTGAATGGAGCCACGCTTGCGATTCCATCGGAAGAAGATAAAAAGATATTGAATCGTTGATGGCTTTTGTAGATGAATATAAGGTCACGGAGATCAGTGGTTTTCCATATCTTCTTCTTGAAATGAATCATCTGAAAGAAATCCCGAAGAGTCTTAGACTGCTGATCAGTGGCGGAGATGTGATTCGTGAAGCATATATCACAAATCTAAAGGACAAGGTAGAAATCTATAACACCTATGGTCCTTCTGAAACGACCGTTTGCGTTTCCTACTATAATTGCAGTAAAGGACAAGCCCTGGAGGATGGAACGTATCCGGTAGGAAAACCGGTGCTTGATACCAGGATTCTGGTTATGGACGAAGATCTGCACGTCGTTCCGGATGGCGTGACTGGAGAGCTCTGTATCATCGGAGGCGGTGTATCGGCAGGGTATATCGGAGATCGTAAGATCGAAAATCAGGCTTTTGTGAAGCAGGAGGATGGAACTGTCATTTACAGAAGTGGAGACCTCGGATATGTTTTGCCTGATGGAAACATTGCGTTTCTTCATAGAAAAGATACACAGGTCATGATCCTCGGTAAGCGTGTTGAGACTACAGAGGTAGAGAGTGTACTTCTGAAGTGTCCTGAGATTGAGAAGGCTGTCGTGAAGGCATATACAGACGAACAGCATCTTAGTTACCTCGTGGCCTATATTGTGACGAAGGAACCTGAAACCCAGCTGTCTACGATCAAGAAGGAGATGGCGAGATTTCTTCCCGGCTATATGATTCCGGAGTTCTTTGTTCGGATGAAGGATCTTCCGCTAAACATCAATGGTAAAGTAGACGCGAAGCTGCTTCCGGTGATCATGAAGGAAGGGATGGCCGCATGAAGGAAACAGGAAGGATGATCACTCTCCCTGAAGGACAGCTTTCCATCTGCCAGGCGGAGTGCTCCGATATTGATCTCCTGATGTCCTTTCGGATGGAGGTTTTACATCATGTGTTTTCTGTTCCGGAGGGGAAACCCGGTGAAGCACTTTACGAAGCGAATCGTGCTTATTATCTGGCAGCACTCACCGATCATACTCATATAGCCTGCTTTGCCATGCTGAATGGCGAAGCTGTCGGCTGTGGAGGTATCTGCATCCAGGAGGAGATGCCCTCTCCGGACAATGCTTCCGGAAGAAATGCTTACCTCATGAATATATATACAAGAGAAAGCTTCCGTGGAAGAGGGATCGGCAGACATACAGTAGAATGGCTGATTGAAAAGGCGAGAGAAACCGGTGCGGAGAAAATCTTCCTCGAAACCTCGGAAGCCGGCAGAAGGCTGTATGAGGAGATTGGATTTAAGCCGATGAAGGATTATCTGAAGCTTTAAATCTTAAAGGCTTAAAGCTTACTTTCGAATGGCAGGCTTTAAGAAGGACAGAATCAAGAATTCTCCCACCTCTATAGGTGAGGTGTCAGTTCACGAAAACGAATACACAGAATGGTATGGAGTATACCGAAAGTAATATGAACATGGAAGAAAAATATTTTGGTAAGAAAAGGGTGCTTGTGTATCCATGCGAGAGAGTTGATGCACCAGTTGTTTATTCTAATGACTACAGCGAAGCCTGAAGCAGTCTATTTTTCGTTGGGCGATAGAGAAACGAAGGTTTCGAACCCGGCACTTCGTGTAACAGAAGATGTCATGAAAAAGCTTTCAGAAAACTGCAGGGATAGAGGTGTGGCGTCTTTATATGAGCAAAATCCCGGTAATCATTATACGGATTGTGTGAATCGTGTCGTGAAGGGAATTGACTGGGTGTTGCAGAATCTAAATTGAAAATTTGCCGCCGCATGAACGTGACTTTAGTCGTGTGAGGCTTCACTACAAAGTATGAATATGATACTATAAAAAATAGTGGTACTTATTCAGCCACAAACAGACGATTCAGCCACATGCAGATCAGTTATAGTATTTCATCAATTTGGAGGAGCAGCATGAAAGAAATGATGTCATATGAAGAATATCTCGTGGAAGTGAAAAAAGGAATCGTGACGGATCAGGGAAACTGTCCGGTTACACCGCTTCTTCAGAAGCTACAGGGTAAATGGAAATCACAGATTCTGTACGAGCTCTGTATCTTAAATCTGGCACGGTTTGGACAGATCAAAAAGGATCTTCCGGGCATAACCAATACCGTATTGACAAATGCCTTGAGAGAACTGGAGGAAGATGGATTTATCAAAAGGATACAGTTTAATGAAATCCCTCCGCATGTAGAATATTCTTTCACAGAAAAAGGAAATGATCTCATGCCTATCTTTTATGAGATTATGAAATGGGGATTTAAGCATGAAAATGACTGACCTGATTAAGAAAGCTGAATAATCTCAGAAGGTGAAAAAGAATTATGATCCGGAATCAAAGAAAAATACCTGCAAAGATAGAAGTGCGAGGGGCGAGAGTCCACAATCTGAAAAATGTCAATGTAGACATTCCGCTAAATGAAATTGTGGGGATCGCCGGCGTGTCAGGTTCTGGTAAGTCGTCTCTGGCACTTGGCGTTCTTTATGCGGAAGGCTCCCGAAGATATCTGGAGTCTCTTTCTACATACACCAGAAGAAGGATGACACAGGCCGAGAAGGCGAGTGTTGACGATGTCCGTTATGTGCCGGCAGCACTTGCTCTGCATCAGCGTCCGGGTGTTCCGGGAATCCGGAGTACGTTCGGTACGATGTCAGAGCTTCTTAACAATATAAGACTCATGTATTCCCGTTTGGCTTCTCATCGTTGCCCGAATGGTCACTATCTTGAACCATCGATGAATGTAGCAGCCGGGAAAGAGCTGATCTGTCCGGTTTGCGGTGCGCATTTTTACGCGCCAAGTGCAGAGGATCTTTCGTTTAACAGTACAGGTGCCTGCAGAAAATGCGATGGCACCGGAACCGTTCGAACAGTCGATGAGTCTACACTTGTGCAGGATGATAGTCTGTCGATTGATGAAGGCGCGGTTCTGCCCTGGCAAACGCTGATGTGGTCTCTTATGAAGGATATCGCCAGGGACAATCTCGGGGTCCGCACGGATGTCCCTTTCCGCGATCTGACGGAAAAAGAGAAGGATCTCGTATTTCACGGAGCGCCCAATAAATACCATATGCTGTATCACAATGAAAAGACGAATACAGCGGGTGAAATGGACTTCACCTATTACAATGCAGTCTACACAGTAGAGAATGCACTCGCAAAGGTGAAGGATGAGAAGGGCATGAAGCGGGTAGAGCGTTTTCTGAAGGTATGCCCATGTCCGGAATGTAATGGAACGAGATTATCGGATGCAGCCCGCGCGCCGAAGCTTCGGGGCATCAATCTCGGGGAAGCCTGTACGATGACACTTAGCGAGCTGATCGAATGGGTTTCGGGTATACCAGCTTCACTACCGGAAGAGATGCGACCGATGGCAGAGAGCATCTGTGAATCCTTCCAGCATACGGCGAAACGGCTTATGGATCTCGGACTTTCCTATCTGACACTTGACCGTGAGGGCTCCACACTTTCAACCGGTGAGCGGCAAAGAATTCAGCTTGCAAGAGCAGTCCGGAATCGCACTACCGGTGTGCTGTATGTGCTGGATGAGCCGTCAATCGGTCTTCATCCGGTCAACATCGAAGGTGTGACCGGCGTGATGGACGATCTTGTCGCGGATGGTAATTCTGTCGTGCTGGTGGATCATGACACGCAGATTCTGTCTCATGCTGACTGGATGATCGAGATGGGACCTGGTGCAGGTGCAGACGGTGGTACAGTGATCGCAGAGGGAACAATCGAAGATATCGAGAAGAATAATGTCTCCAGGATCGGCAGATTCCTTTCAGGCGAACATACCGTAAAGCTGCTGGCACCGATGGCAAAGGACCAGCTGTTTTCGCTGGGAACGATCCATATGGCTACGAAGGAAATCCATACGGTTAAGCCTCTTTCTGTCGATATCCCGAAGGGGAGACTTGTTGCCGTGACGGGTGTCTCCGGTTCCGGCAAGACGACGATGGTGCTGGAAAGCCTGATCCCTGCACTCGATGCTGTGACGAAGGGTGAAAAGCTGCCGGGGCATGTGACGGAGCTCCGGGCCGAGGGCATTAGACAGGTAAAGCTGATCGATGCCACACCGATCGGGATCAATGTGCGTTCTACGGTTGCGACCTATGCGGATATTCATGATGAGCTCCGGAAGGTATACGCGCGGACGCAGGACGCGAAGGATCGGAAGAAAAAGGCGGGAGACTTCTCGTATAACACCGGAGATCTTCGCTGTCCTGTTTGCGATGGTACCGGCTCGATCAGTCTCGATGTGCAGTTCCTGCCGGATGTGGAGATCCCGTGTCCGGAGTGTCGAGGCTCCCGCTACAGTAAGGAGGCCTGGCTGATCCGCCGTCCGGTAAAGAAAAGTGATGAAGCTTATTCGTTACCGGAGCTTATGGATATGAGTGTCGATGAAGCGATGAAGGCGACGAAGGATCTTCCAATCGTCTACAGAAGGCTTGAGACGCTTCATAATCTTGGTCTAGGCTATCTTACGCTTGGAGAAGAAACGCCGAGTCTTTCTGGTGGTGAAGCGCAGAGGCTGAAGCTTGCCAGTGAGATGGGAAGAGGACAGGACGATACAGTTTTTGTGTTCGATGAACCGACGATCGGATTGCATCCGCTGGATGTGGAAACGTTACTTTCCGTTTTCCGGCATCTGACAGATAACGGTGCTACGGTGATCGTCATAGAGCACGATCTCGATGTGATCCGGAACGCCGATTACTGTATCGATATGGGCCCCGGCGGAGGCATTCACGGCGGAAGAATCGTAGCGACAGGAACCCCTGAAGAACTAAAAGCATCGGCGGACAGCTTGACCGGGAAGTATCTGTAAGAATACTATTTAGAAAATTCGATATCTGTTTATAGGCGGATATTACGAAAGAGTGAGATCAAATAAAATTCGGGAAATACTATTTCAAGGTTGATTCAGGAGTTAATGTGAGCACCAGGACGCCGGTGAGGATCGTGAGGATACCGATGTAGTCAGATATCGTAAAGGCAGTGTGGAAGACGGTGACGGTCACGAAGGTCGCGACTACCGGCTCTAGTAGGCAGATGACGGATGCTTTGACGGCACCTATGAGCGGAAGCGAGTACATATAGAGTGCGAAGGTTGAGACGGTACCCGCGAGCACGAGAAATGTAAACATCAGGATGCAACCCGTATCAATCTGACCGGTCAAGGGCCACGGCTTCGCCGCCGGTGTAAGCATTAGACCGCCGAGAAGGAGACCCCAGCCGGTGATGATTAGGGTGCCGTGCTTTTTCATGAGGTTAGCAGGGAAGATCGAGTATAGAGCGACTGCTGAAGCAGACAGGAGTCCGGTGAAGAGGCTCAGCGCGGAAATCGCTAGAGAGTGAATATCACCATGTGTCGCCAGCATGAAGGCACCGAACAGTACAAGTAAAATAGAGAAGAGCTCCCAAAGCTTCGGGGCTCTTTTTTCGTGTAGAAGTGTATATCCAAGGATGATGATCGGGGCGGTGTTTTGCAGGACACTGGCAGTGCCGCCGTTTGCATATTGGATCGAAATGAAGTAGGCAGACTGACAGATACCGAAGCCGATGAAGCCGGTGATGAGGAGGTTGATGACGTCCTGCCTGTCACGCCATACATCAAATATTTTGTGACCTTGGATCGAAGCTATGGCAAGAAGGATGAGCCCGGCTGTCATGAGACGTAGACTCGTGACCTGAATGGCATTCATACCTTTAATACCGATGAGGTATTCGCCGGCGTTTGAGACGAGTCCCCAGCAGACTGCTGCGAGAATACAGAGCAGGGTTCCCTTTCTTTCACCTGACATTTCCATTATCCTCCGTTTTGACATGATATCGAAATCCTAAAGTTTGATGGAAATTATATTGTATTATATTTCCACATTTGAATTATATTACGGAATAAAAATTATATCATATAATTGTGCTACAACTTCAAAGGTTAAAGGAATTTGAGAAGTAGCATTATTAAAAATTCAACGAAGGATTAGTGAAGATGGGAAAAAATTGTTATAGGTTTAATTGATATGCTACCCACAAGTAGGACACTGAAAAGTAATAACTACTTGAAGAATCATAAGCACGGACAGCTTTTAATATATACATTTAGGGCGCCGTACTATGCTTGGGAACGAAGAATTCGTTTTTGTAGGCACCTTCCAGTTTCAGTAGTGCTGTCTTTTTGTCGATGCCGCCTGCATAACCGGTCAGGCTTCCGTTTGTGCCGACCACTCTGTGGCATGGTACGATGATGGAGATTTCATTGTGCCCGACAGCACCGCCGACAGTCTGAGCGGACATGCGGGTAAGACCTCGTTCCTTCGCAAGCTCTGCGGCGATCTTTCCATAGGTTGTAGTATCGCCATACGGGATTTTCAGAAGGATATTCCACACAGAAATCTGGAAGGGTGAACCGATCATGTGAAGCCGCGGCATAAAGTCAGGCTTCTTTCTTGCAAAATAAGTGTCGAGCCACCGTTTTGTTTCCTCAAAAAATTCAGTATCCGGATGTGATTGTCTGATTGTGGGTGGAGGATCCAGATCCAATCAAACGATTGCCGCAGCAGCCTGCGCGGCGAAGGTCGGCATGCAGGTTCATATGGTGGTTCCGGAATCGACAGGTTCGGTGACGAGAGGTCTTGCCGAGCTGCTTGGTGCCGCGTTGCATTTTGCGATGGATGGGCAGACGACTTCGCTGAACAAAGAGATTAGATCTGTAGAGACGAAGCTTAAGAATGACGGTCACCATCCGTATGTGATCAAGCCGGGAGCAGAAGCGACATTGGGAATTCTCGGATATGTGGATTGCATGCAGGAGCTTTACGAACAAGCGGAGAAGAAACATATCCATGTCGATCATGTGGTTTGCTGCGGCGGAACCGGCATCACTTATGCGGGTGTTCTTCTCGGCACGAAGCTGTATAGCCCTGATACCAGGGCTACAGCTGTGTCAATAGGTCGAAGGTTTAAGCATGCGGAAACTCTGGTGAAGCAGGTGAAGGACGCGGCGATATTTGGCGGATATTCCGTCGATGTAGATCTTTCGGATGTACATGTATATTTTTCCTGCGGAAAGGGTGCATCTGAACCGACCACAAAAGGTCGGGATGCGATGAAGCTGATGACATCGAAATCCGGTATATTTCTGGATCCACTTTTTACCGGAAAAGCATTTGCTGGACTTCTCGACATGAGTCGGGAAGGATATTTCAAGCCGGGTGAAACGATCGTATTTATTCATACCGGTGGGATGATCACTTTGCTGGGTGGTTTATCGTAGGAGAGTAAAAATGTACTTTCAATATGGCGAAGTAGAAACAGAATATCTGAAGTCACGGGATGAAAGGATGGCGGCAGTCATCAATCAAATCGGTCATGTGAACAGAGAGGTTGATACAGATCTCTTTTCCGCCGTGATTCATCATATCATAGGGCAGCAGATTTCGACGAAGGCACAGCAAACGATATGGAAGAGGATGCTTGATAAATATGGCGTAGTGACACCGGAGATTATTTATCAAGCGGATGTAAACGAGCTGCAGTCCATGGGAACAACCTTTAAGAAAGTGAAGTATATTAAGGACTTCGCGGAGAAGGTTCATACAGGTGTGTTCGATATCGAAGCCGTATCCAGGATGTCAGATCAGGACGCGATCGAAGCATTGGCAGCACTAAAGGGTATCGGTGTCTGGACCGCCGAGATGATCCTTCTCTTCTGCCTGCAGAGGCCGGATGTGTTCAGCTTCGGTGATCTCGCGATCCTTCGGGGACTTCGCATGGTTTATCACCATAGGAAAATCGATCGGAAGCTATTTGAAAAATACAGGCGGCGATTCAGTCCGTACTGCAGTGTCGCAAGCCTTTATCTCTGGGCAGTGGCGGGTGGCGTCATCCCGGAAATGCGAGACTATGCCCCGAAAAAGAAATGATGAAATAGCGAATATATAGCATAAAGAGGTTCTGCAATACCCATGTGTATGCAGACCTTTTTCTTTACGGCAGATATGCAAACAAGGAATAACAGGAAATGCACAGAAACTATTCGCTATATTTGGAGTGGTATATTATACTTTAAAAAGGCATAAATGAAAGGAGTACCATATGACAGCAAAGAAGCCTGGAACAGGCGGTAATGTTTACATCCCGTACGAGAAAAGAACAGGTGAGGAATCTGTCGTTTATTTTACGAGAGATTTGAGTCCGGAGGGACTCATCAGGATGTATGACCGGGTGAGCAGTAATCTCACTGGTAAGATTGCAATCAAGCTTCACACCGGCGAGCCGGAGGGCCCGAACATCATCCCGCGTCCGTGGGTAAGAAGTCTTCTTGATGAGAGGCTCAAGGATAAGGGCACGATCGTCGAGACGAACACCTACTATGATGGCGGACGTTATACGACAGAAGACCACAGAAAAACACTCGAGACAAACGGCTGGACGTTCAGTCCTGTCGATATCATGGATGAAGAGGGTGTTGCCACATTGCCGGTGCATAACGGCAAGTGGTTCACAGAGATCCATGTCGGTTCCCACCTTCTCAACTATGACTCCTTCCTCGCTTTGACACATTTCAAAGGGCACACGCAGGGCGGCTTCGGCGGCTCCAATAAAAATATTGGCATCGGCTGTGCGGACGGTCGGATCGGTAAAGCGGAGATTCATACGACGCCTGGTTCCGATGATCAGTGGGATATCGCGAAGGAAGAGTTCATGGAGCGTATGACCGAATCGACGCATGCGACGGTGGATCACTTCGGAAAGAAGATTTCGTTTATCAATGTTATGCGGAACATGTCGGTTTCCTGTGACTGTGAAGGCAAGGAAGGTGAACCGGTGCAGACGCCTGATGTAGGCATTCTCGGATCACTCGATATTCTGTCAATCGATCAGGCATGCGTTGATATTATCTACGCGATGCCGCAGCATGCCGGGAGGCATATGATCGAGCGAATCGAGAGTCGGCACGGACTTCGCCAGCTTACGTAGATGAAGGAACTCGGCATGGGCAATGACAAGTACCGGATTATTGATATCGACCATAATGATAAAGAAATCTCAGTTACGGAGATTGTGAAGGACCTGAAACCGGACTGGGAACCGGACAAGTACAACACATTCCCGGGACGGAATAAGATCCGAGTATGAAGACAATACATAGTATCGCGGAATTAATAAACGTTGCAGAGAAAGCCTCCAAAGAAAAGGCTGGTCAATTTATTTTGATCGCGCTGGAAGGCCCTTGCGGCAGCGGGAAATCGACGCTCGCAAGCTTCATGGCAGAGCAGTACGATTGGCAGGTCATCCACATGGATGATTTTTATCTTCCGTGGTCGAAGCGTGCGGAGAATTGGGAGAGCGTTCCGAGCGGAAACATTGACACGGAACGGCTGGTGGGGGAAGTCCTGAAGCCGTTATGGGAAAATCAGACCGTAACCTACCGTCCATACCATTGCCGTGAGGATATTTACGGCAAGGAACAATGCCTACATCCGACCGGCATGGTCCTTTTGGAAGGTAATTACTCTATGCTGCCAGTGCTTCTACCGTATAGTGATCTCAATCTGTTTCTTGATACAGAAGAATCGGTTTGCATGGAGCGTCTCAAGCAAAGAGAAGGAGAACGTTTCGAATGGTTCTGTCATATGTGGCTTCCTATGGAAAGAAAATACCGCATGGAATTGTCTATTCGTGAAAACTGTGACTTTGTCATACAGAGCTCTATTCTATCGCAAATGCAAATAGTTTAAAGATACGGATTGTCACTTGATAGTGGTTTTATCTAAAACGAAATGGTGATCGAGCCTGGAGATACGATGATAAACATACAGCATGTATACAGAAGGGGAAAAGAAAATGAATGAGAATCAGAAGGAAATAAATCAGATACAGAATATGGTACTTGCGGCGATCTTTCTGGCCTTCGGCCTGATCCTGCCATCCGTCACGATGCAAATGCAGGCTATCGGGCAAATGCTTAGTCCGATGCATCTGCCGGTGCTTCTGTGCGGTCTTGTCTGCGGTCCGTTTTACGGCGCTGTTGTAGGCATCCTGACACCGCTTCTTCGTTCGGTTCTATTTGGCATGCCACCGCTCTATCCGGTCGCGATTGCGATGTCCTTTGAGCTTTTATGCTACGGACTGGTCGCAGGGCTTCTCTATAAGCTTTCACCATGGAAATGCATCCTTGCCGTATATAAGGCATTGATTCCGGCGATGATTCTGGGAAGAATCATCGGAGGCCTGGCAACAGCGATTCTGCTTTCATTGAACGGTAAAGGTTATTCTTTAGCCGTATGGGCGACCGCCTATTTCGTGAAGACCGTTCCGGGTATCATTCTGCAGCTGATTCTGATTCCGGCAATCATGGTTGCCCTCGGAAGAGCGCATCTTATTGTTTTCCATTGGAAGGGTGAAAAGGCTTCAGCCAACGAAGTGTAAGCATTGGCATAAGAACAGGAGGTTTCAGGATGAAAGTTCCGGAGAAAAAGCTTGGGTTTGGTTTTATGCGTCTGCCGTTAAAGAACAAGGAGGATCAGACCTCGATCGATATTCCCGAGGTCGAGAAGATGGTCGACCTTTTCTTCCAGCGTGGCTTTACCTACTGCGATACGGCGTGGATGTATCATGACTTCGCAAGTGAAGGTACGGTCGGTAAGGTGGTCGTCGATCGATATCCGAGAGACAAATTTACGATCGCGACGAAGATGCCGGATATGATGCTCCGGAGCGCGGATGAGGTCGAGAAGATTTACGAGGAGCAGAAGAAAAAGCTCCATGTTGATTACTTCGATTATTACCTCGTGCACGACATGAACATTGAGAATTATAAGAAGGCGAAGAAATTCGGTGTGATCGAGTTTCTCCGAAAGAAGAGAGAATCGGGTGAGATCCGTTGCCTCGGCTTCTCCATCCATGACACGCCAGAGTTCCTCGATGAAGTGCTCACGGAAAATCCTTTTTTCGAATTCGTGCAGCTTCAGATCAACTACCTCGATTGGGAGAGCGCCGGCATCCAGTCACGTCGGAACTATGAAGTCGCTGTGAAGCATGGCAAGAAGGTTATCGTCATGGAACCGGTAAAGGGCGGTACGCTCGCAGACGTACCTACAGAGGTGAAAACAATGCTTACAGCAGTGCACCCGGACTGGAGTCCTGCCTCCTGGGCGATTCGCTTTGCGGCGAGCCTTCCGGAGGTCATGGTCGTTCTTTCCGGTATGAGTACGATGGGGCAGGTTTCAGACAATACCTCGTATATGGAAAATTTCATGCCGTTGACAAAGGAGGAAAACGCGCTGCTTCTGAGGGCGGCTGAGATGATCCGACAGAATATCGCGATCCCATGCACGGGCTGTCGCTATTGTGTCGAAGCAAACCATTGTCCGAAGCATATTTTGATTCCACGGTACTTCGCACTCTATAATACGAGAAGACTCATGCATCGCGAGGACTTTTCTCCGGAAATCGAGTATTATGACAATTACGTCGCAAAGGGCAATGGCAAAGTTTCCGATTGTATTGCCTGCCGTCAGTGCGAAAAGGTTTGCCCGCAGCACATTCACATTTCCGAGTGGATGCCGAAGCTCGCCGAGGATTTCGCGAAGGGATAATCAAAATAGGGGCCGTCGATTGTGCGACAGCCCCTTTTGCAACACTTTTTTATTTAAGGTTTGTTATTATGAGATTTATTATTAAACTTTTTGTAAACCAGCTGCCCTCCGAGCGTGATCAGTATCGTAAGCACGATGGTTGCAATCAGAAGCGGAGTATCCTTTTTCTGTAGAGCACTGCCATTTAACGTAGAGAGAAGGATTCCCGGGATCCGTCCGAACGAACTCACGATCATCCAGACCGGGATAGAAATATCGCTGCTTCCCGCGAAGTAGGTGAGGAAATCTTTTGGCGAGCCGGGGATCACGTATAGCGTGATCAGCCAGCGCATCAGATTATCAGAGGATCTCAAGCGTTCCATCTGTGCCTTTTGCTCTTCAGTAAGCCGTTTTTCAATCATCTTGAGACCATGCTTCTTCGTAAACAGCATAACGAGAAAACTTCCGAGCATGGATCCCACCATACACCAGACAAGCCCCATCCATGTGCCGAACGCATAGCCGGCCATGATCTGGAAAGGTCCCGCTGGAATGATCGCGGAAAAGGTCTGTGCGGCAAGAAGAAATATGCACAGCAGTATGCAAGCGGTCTTATGCTGATTGATAAAGGTGCGGACGGCATCCATATTTTCCAGGAATAGGGTCAGGACATTATTGAAGGCAGCCTGTAGAATCACTATTAAAAGACCAATGATACAGAGCACCATCAATATCCGTACGCATTCCTTTTTATGTGATTTAATATAAGCCGTAATTTTACTCATAATGCTAACACCAGACACTCCCACGGAAGGTTTTTGCTGCCGTAATTTCTGCTCTTCTCACTATATTTTATCAGGAATATAACCTTAGCGCGGGTGAATTGTATTTTTTATATAGAGATTTTACATTAACGGCGCGAACAGCCTCAGGATGCACTGCCAGATTCGAAGCGGATAGGAGCGGTGTTTATTGAACTCTTCTGTGACTTCATGACAATCCGGAAACGTCTGATAGAAATCCTCCAGGATCTCGGAAACCGGCGCGCAGTTTGCAAAGAACACGCCGTTTTCAAAATGATGACAGAACGACCGGTAATCAAGATTGATGGTACCGCAGGTCGCAGCCACATCATCGACCACGCATTCCTTCGCATGCACAAAGCCTGGCGTGTATTCGAAGATCCGGACACCTGCTGTCGCCAGTGCAGCGTAATAGGATCTTGTCTCCTGAAACACGATCTTTTTATCCGGTATGCCCGGTGTGATAATGCGCACATCCACGCCCCGCTTCGCGGCAAGCTGCAGTGCATGGCTGAACTCATCTGGGATGATGAGATAGGGCGTCATAAAATAAATATAGTGCTCGGAGGCATGAATCATGTTGAGGTAAACATTTTCGCCGACATGCTCTTCATCAAGCGGTGAATCCGCATACGGCTGGATAATACCCTTCGCATCCGGTTCCTCCGGTGATGATACGAAAAAGGGTGCTAGCGTTTCCCAGGTGTCCTGCTCTGGCTGCATGAGATTCCACATTTCGAGATATTGCGCGGTCATGCTCTGCACAGCGTTGCCACGGACGATCACGCCGGTATCCTTCCATTCGCCGAAGGGATGGGTGAGATTAAAATATTCATCACTGAGGTTATAGCCGCCAGTGAAGCCTACGACACCATCGATAATCGTCAGCTTCCGATGATCACGATTGTTCATGAACACGCGGAGGGCTGGATTTACATTATTAAAGATCCGGCATTTGATTCCTTCGCCGTTCAGAAGCTCGCAAAAGGATTTATTTACTTT
>OMZX01000104.1 GCA_900315665.1 uncultured Eubacteriales bacterium | reverse complement strand
CAGGACGCTGAGCCGGTGCTCCTCTCCTTCCGCGGGCTTGAGATGCGTAGAAAGAAGCTGGCTCAAGCACTTGGCTTCGGAGATCTTTCTTTTTCTGAAATTTTGAATCGCGTGTCCGATGAAGACCGGGAAATTTTGGAGCCGCTCTTCACGGATCTCGTCGAGGCGCTCGGCCGGCTGAAATCGCTCGAGGAAAGCACGAACCGCATCATGACGATCCGGCTTCGGGATATCGGAGAAACGCTCCGGCAGAATCCCGGCGTCGTGCCGATCAAGGAAACCCGCGCGTGAGTGGCGTGTTTTGATTTGGCTTTTGATTTTAAGACTACTGGTTTGCCAGTAGTCTTTTTTGTCATAAGTGGCGCGGGGATTGCCATGAAACTGAAATGGATTTGATATGATATTTAAAAATATTGGCCCCGCTATCAAAGGAGGTTTGCTATGATTCGTGCAACATTTGCCGGTTTTGCGACAGCGCTCACGGCGCTCCAGAGTAACTCGAAGAAGCTCGATGTTACGTTGCAGAATATTTCAAATATGCATACAGAGGGCTACACCCGCCAGAACCTGAAGGTATCCGAGCTTGGTTATACGGACATTCAGTCCCACTACTCAAACTCTAATGATATCGCGGTCGGCTACGGTGTTTCGCTCGATGCGGTACAGCAGGTCCGGGATCAGTTCCTGGATATTTCCTATCGTGACCAGAACGCAAAGGTCGGCTACAATGACATCACTTCAGAAGCCTTGAAGTCGATGCAGGCCTTCCTCGATGAGACCAACATGGATGGTATCCGAAACTCCTTCGATGCGGTGCAGACCGCACTTACGACGATGCAGGACACGTCGAAGGTACAGGATCCGGTTTACCAGGGCCAGTTCCGCTCGACCGTTGAAGCAACCGCCAACCTTCTTAATAACGCAGCAGAAAAAATCCAGACCGCCGAGACCAACGAATACCATAAAATCGATGGTACCGGCACGGATGAGAACGGTTATGTCCAGACAATCAACAACCTTCTCCAGACCATCGGCGACCTGAACGATAAGATTTATAAAAATGAAATCCTCGGCCAGAAGGCGCTGGAATTAAAGGATGCACGAAACAAGGCTATCGATGATCTGTCCCAGTACATCCCGATTTCTGTTACCTATTACAATGAAGACCTTCAGCACGCCGGCAAGCAGACTTCTATCCCGAATCAGCTCCGGATCGATATGACCTATACGACGAAGGAGCCGGTGGTGGCGAAAAATGCAGATGGCTCTATCAAAACAGAGAAGGTTCCAGCGCGAGATGATGACGGCAATATCCTGACAAAGCAAGTTGCTAAAGTAGACGAGGATAATAAACCAGTATTGGATGGCGACGGAAAACAGGTCTATGAGACCGAAACCATCTATGCAACTAAAAAAGATGAAAACGGTAAGGATGTCGTAGATGACGATGGAAACCCGGTTTATGAGACCCAGCCGGTTTATGCCAAGTATATGACGAAGCTCCACACACTGAATCTCGTCCATGGTACCTCGACGACACAGTCAAAGAACTATGGCAAGGTGGAGATGGATTATTCCGTCAATGCTACCAGCGAGAAGAATCCGCTGAACGCCGCTGTAAAATTTACGAAGGCGCCAATCTATAAGAATACAGGCTCCGATGGAAGCATTGGCGACTATACGGAAATTGTCGATGATGAGTCCATGATCACGAACACCGGGTATCAGGATGCGGACGGCGCCTACACGAGATTTGCGACGGGCTCTCTGCAGGCCAGCCTCGATATGCTGAGCACTTCGAGCACCAGCGCGCTGAAGACCGGCACCTATAACGGTTATGATTATTACATGGACCGTCTCGACAGCCTGGCAGAAACCTTCGCTTATACGATGAATAAGTATAACTATATGGGTAATACCGGTGTCTCTGAGGAAGACGCACTGAAAGAACTGACAGCGGAAAGCGCAAAGTATCTCCTGCTCGTCAACCGTGATACGCAGACGGCGCAGGTGAACCTCGCAGAAGACAGCACGACCCTCATTAATCCGGAGAAGTCTCTGCTCTATAAGAATGGCAGCTACAACACTGCAAAGGATGTCAATCGTGTCACGGCTGCAAACATTTCCATTTCCCACGGCTGGACAAATGGCACGACGAAGCTTGGTCTCAAGAGTGATAAATCCGCGGATTCCAACGCAACTGTCCTCAACATGATCGAGGGTATGACGCATCCGCATGATGAGCTGCAGCACAAGTCCTTCTCGGATTACATGGCGAACATTTCGACGACCCTGTCAAACGACCAGAAGAACAACACCGATGCCCTCACCTCGAACAAGCAGGTGCTCTCCAGCATCCAGGAGTCGAAGGATGAGCAGTCCGGCGTCAGCCTCGATGAAGAGGCGGCGAACATGATGACTTACGTTTCCTCCTATAACGCAGCCGCGAAGCTCATGAACGCGTTTGACGAGACCCTCCAGTCTCTTCTTTCGATCGCCGGTTAACATATTTTCCTTTCGAAGCATGAAGGAGTCATTATGAGAGTTGCAAATAATTACTATAAAACCTATGCCGAGCTCGTGCAGAATCTGAAGAGCCAGTACAACAAATCGATGGAGAAGGTTTCGAGCGGCCGGAAGTATGCGACGGGAGCCGATAACCCGAGTGCCTACTATCAGGGCGAGAAGCTCGAGAATCTCTACAATGATGTTGAGGCGAAAGATACCATCCTCGGCGATGTACTACACCGTATGGAGCAGCAGGAGGCTTCTTCGAGGGCAATGCATACTGAGATGGGCAATATTAATACGACGCTCATCAAAATTGCCAATGCTACTCAAGAAGATGATCCTAGTATTGTCGATACGGTTATGACAGAGCTGAAACAGCGTCAAAACACGATGACACAGGACTTAAACTTACAGTATGAGAATTACTATGTCATGGGCGGTAATGACTCGGATACAGTACCCTTTAGCTCAGATTTTGATGCAGATAATCAATTTACGATAACATATCATCATAAGTTTGCCGGGGATTCGGAAGCTACGCACATCAAGATGACTTATGATCCGGAGCTTGATGATGGTGAAGGCGGCAAGGGTGCCTTCACCTATGATATCGTCAATGCAAATGGCAATAAGGTAGATTTGAAAGATAGCCAAGGGGATGTTACGCTGTCAAAGGATGCCTCTGCGGCAGACCGTCAGGATGCAGCGCTCGACAAGCTTCTAACAGCGATGCAGGAGCAGGGCCGTATGTCTCTTGGTTACGGCACTGTCGTAACCGGCCAGCGTGACACGCTCCCGGATACCTACTTTGGCGGTATGAACATGATCACCGGCCTCACATCGGATCAGATGCGGACTCTGACAGAAAATGATGTCAAAAACGGCAATACGGCAGGCGCTGATAA